>WAOQ01000033.1 GCA_015521205.1 Desulfurococcales archaeon | reverse complement strand
GATCAACACGGTTGTATGGATCTTTTAGGACAAGTCCCTCCCTCTTCCTCTCGGATAGTTTATCGATTATATCGTATAATGTTTCTACGTCGTTTTTCTCTATTTCACCAAGCTGCGGCACGTTCTGCAACCCGTATTCTTCTACAATCCTCCTACGTTCAGCTATTGGAAGCAGTTGACCATTCGTCCATACGTCGAAAATGAAGAATCCCCAGTCGGGGGCTTCAGGATAATAATGCTTGGTATAAGGGTTTTCCAGTCCTACTACTTCACCGGCTAGCATTCCTTGGGGTTCCAGGGTTTCTAGCATGTTAACTATATCATTTCCATAGAGTTTACGTAAACGTGCTGTCGTGTAAGGACATATGTATCCTCCGCGGGTTATAGCTAGAATTTCATTGTTTTCTTTTACTACTCTTACATTGTGCCCGTCCATCTTCTCTTCAACGATTACTCTGTCTATGAAATGTGTGGTAACGGCTTTTCGCAGGAGTAAAACTCTTTTTATATGGGGGTAACCTGGGATAAACCTATAACTTTGCCAGCCGTCTTTCGTTATTAGTAACGTGCCCTCATACAAGTCGCCCATGTCGCGGCGTATTACGACGTATTGGAATCCACGATATTTCATCAATCGTAATGTTCTTGTTTTGAGCAGCCTAGTTACCCTTTCCGGCTTTATTCCTAATGCGTTTGAGACACTTCTTACTAGATTGTCCACTAGGGCCCCCCAGATATTTTGTTTGTGTTGCATGGTGATAATATTCTGTTTTTCTAAATGGTTGTTGTAATCGTGCTATAGACTATCCATATTACCATTAATCAGTGGTAACATAGAGGTTTCCCTTCCTCCAAGCGGGTAAACCATCTTAAAAACCAGAAACAACTAACACTGCTCTAGACTAAACAATTGGAGGTGTGTACAATATGAAAATCTCATGGGCAAAAGTCTTGTTTCTAGTGATAGTAGGCATATTTGCGGCATCTCTGGCTATCTACACAGCACCAGCCTTCGCACAAGAAGCTGGCGGTGCACAAGCGCAAGGCACATCCGCAGAAGCCTACAAACTACTCGGCGCAGGTCTAGCTGTTGGCCTCGCAGGAATAGGCGGTGGATACGCTGTAGGCGTAGCCGGCGCCAGCGCTATAAGCGCCATAGCAGAAAAACCAGAGATGAGCGGTAACGCACTACTAATCGTGGCTCTCGGAGAAGGTATCGCCATTTACGGCTTCGTCGTTGCGCTACTGCTAATGTTCGCTGTTTAAGGATGTCTCTATTTAGAACCTAAACTACTCTACCACTTTTTCGTTCTCCTACTAATGAATTACTTTTTGAGAAAATGTAGGGTGAATTACGGGTTCGAGGGCGCTTAGAACGTTTTTAAATGGTAAGCCCTCGCCTCTTTCTTTCCTCCTCTGGCCTTATCTTTACTATACCATAGTGTATTGCACAACTAATACAGTAGCACTTAGTCACCGGGTATCTGGTGATTATGGCACCTTTCTTCTCGAGTTCCCGGGCTAACTGAGGATCCACTGGAGAATACATCCGAGTCACACATACTGCTTTATCTTTAGGTACTAGTCTTCCACAGTTATCACATTGTATACGTTCTACGTATCCTTTGGAACCTTTTCTACGTCCCCTGCTTTCCCTCTTTTTTGGCATCCTCCATCATACCTCCTAACTCTTCCACCAAACTATCACAGGTCTCTAGATTACGAGGCGCCCCTTAATAATACTAATAGGTTTTAGCCAGGCGGATCCAGGTCTTAGCGTCTTTCCCACATACTGGGCATTTACCTTTAGCCTCCTCTTCAGGGTAAGGCGTTCCTAGCACCTTTGCGTCTATCTTTTCCATCATCTTAAAGGCACAGTTATCGTTCCCACACCAGGGTAGTTCTACTATACCTCTTTCGGATGCTATCTTTCTTCTCGCCTCTTCGATATTGGTTGTTCTCAGTATCTTACTCCGCATCCAATTCCACGCTCTCGAGGCCAATGTCTCATGTATCTCTCTGAAAAGCTCGTCTATCTTTGCATCTAACTCCTGTTTTTCTACTTTCATCTTTTCTCTCGTGTCACGACGCACAATCGTAACTACGTCTTCGCGGACCTCTCTAGCACCTACCTCTATACGGATTGGGACACCTCTGTATTCCCAATAGTAGAATTTAGCGCCAGGACGCAATTCTTCTCTATCGTCTACCTTTACCCGGATGCCCCTAGCCTTTAGTTTCAAGGCTAGTTCTTCAGCGTATGCTAGTGTATCTATGTCTTCGTCTTTGGCTGGTATGGGTATTATCACCACTTGTACGGGAGCTACTAGAGGGGGGAGAGTTGTACCGGTATCGTCGCCATGGACCACTATAGTAGATGCCACGACGCGATCACTTAGTCCATAGCTTGTCTGGTGAGGGTAATCTAGGCTTTCGTCTTCCATTTGGATCTTGAAATCGAATGTGCGGGGGAAGTTTTGTCCCAGATGGTGTACGGTACCAATCTGGAGGACTCGTCCATCGGGGAATATGGTGTCGAACGCGATAGTGTAGAGGGCTCCAGCGAACTTATCCCATTCTGGTCTTTTTGATATCAAATAGGGTATACCCAGCGAATCGAATATTTCCTTGTAGAGATCAATGGCTTCGTGGACTTGGCGTTCAGCGTCCTCATAGGATGCATGAACCGTATGTGCTTCTTTGAAAGTTGTTACCTCCCGTAGACGTAATAAGGGACGTGTAGCCTTTGTTTCGTACCTGAATATGCTAACGATTTGATAAAACTTCCTAGGTAGTTGCTTATAACTCTTAATCCAAAGTTTCTCCATGAAGGTTATACTAGTCTCACTGGTAGGACGCAGTGCGAGTTTAACGTCGAGAGGGTCAAGGCCCCCGTGTGTCACCCAATAGACCTCGTCCTCAAATCCCTTTATATGCTCCTTTTCTCTACGTAGGAGGTCTTCCGGGATCAATAGTGGAAATAGAACCTCCTCATGACCAGTAGAATCCAGCACTTTACGGATTAACTGTATTATCCGTTGTCTAAGTTGGAAGCCGTGGGGCATCCATATACCCATGCCTTTCACAGGGTATCGTCCATAATCATAATATTCTCCTGTTCTGAGGACATTGTCATACCATTCCGAGAAGTTTTTCTCCCATTTATCTCGTTTTATCTTGCTCACCACGAACCACCGGTGAATACGCTTTTCATTACCACACTAGGTTTTTGCGGGTTTATTCCCGGGGATATTAATATAGAGTTGTCATTATACCCCCGATAAGTGGTTGTGTATGATGAGGAGGATACGGGATCTTGGCTGGTAACAGCGTTTTCCTTGTAGCATCGCCCACAGCCTATATCCCAACTCGGTTCCATTTACGTGGCTATGCCGGGCACACTGGTAGAATGGACGTATTGATACGTTCTATAATTTCGTGTGCCGGAGGAAGCTATTCCTACTATGGGCTACTCTGCGGAAAAGAAAAAGGAACTGGATTATGTCCCGCAATTATAGTCGAGGACTGCTCTAGGGTTCCTGTGAAAGTCGAGGAGCATGATATTGTCAAAGGCATATTAGATGGTAGCCTTGCCTGGGCACGATTAGAAACGATCGATGTCGAACACCTTGTTTGGAGACTCTCAAAGGAAAAATTCTCTTTTATAATGCTTGACGAGCATGGCACGAGGATCTGTGATAAACATCCTGGAAACCCGCTGGTGAAGAAACAGGGCTTGGTTTTTTTCCTAGGAGGCCATACAGGGTTTCCTGAAAGCCTGCATCGCGTAATCTCGCGTTATAAACCGTCGAAAATAAGTGTAGGTCCGATAAGCCTTCACACAAGTAATGTTGTCATAGTGGTTAGGTACATTTTTGAAATAGGGTTAAGAGGATTCTGCGAGGACTTTGAATCCCTTATAAAAGGCGGCAGCAACGGCTATACCGAGCAGAGAGGTGTAGATTAGCATTAGAACTTGCATGTACCCGGGTAAGTAGATGGCGACTAGGAGAAGTCCCACTATTATTATGAGGCGATCGCTTCTTTCTAGGAACCTATGCGAGTACTCCATGCCACCTAGTGAATGAGCTCTAGCCTTAGAGTAGGTAACGGTGATCGTAAAACCTAACGCGAGTACTACCAAACGATAATCGTATCCGGCTAACGACAGTGCAAGATAATAGAGCGTGTCTGAGACACGGTCTGACATAGAGTCGAGATAGGCGCCGGCCCGGGTTGTTCTACCAGAGAGCCGGGCAAGGGCGCCATCTAGTATATCAAGAAAACCAGATACTAGTAGAGCCAAAATGGCTAGACCTGGTTCTTCTATATAGACCAATACCGGCACGGTGGCAGCTACAGGTATACTTAGCAACGTTATTATATTGGGATTTAGCCCGCTGAGGGGGATAGCTATCTTTTCAAGTATCCTTTTTACTGTAGGCCGAAGCGATGAAAGTACCATTATTTCTTGACCTCTTCACAGATCTTCTTCATCACCAACGCGTCTTCCTCGAGAATAGGGCTTTCAGATATTACTGTAGCATTTATCCCTAACTCTGCATAGGCCTTACAAACTATTCGCCAGTCGGGTCCATATTCATCTTCTTCTAATGTGTGGTGCATTTTCTCGCCGCCTTTACCATATTCTATCTTTGAGAAATGCGTATGCAACGGATTGATGGGATCGCTGCCAAGCTCTTTCTCTAAACGATCGATAACCTCTACTATTTGCTCGACAGTCAATACTGTTTTCCCCTGATTCCGTGCATATAGATGGGCCCAATCAACTGTTGGTCTACATTTGGGTATCTCAGTACATATCATTATGATATCGTCTAGGCTTCCCACTTGAGAATCTTTTCCTGTGGTCTCAGGTGCAAGCCATGGATAAGTGTATCCATCAGTGGTTATTTCGTCTACAAGAACTTTGAGCTGTCTAATCACCTCTTTAGTTGCTTCTACTGGAGAAGTCCAACCCTTGTAGTAACCTGGGTGGAATACAACTGCATAAGCCTTCATCCAGTGGGAAGCTCGAACGGCTTGATAGAGTCTTTTACGGCTAGCTTCCGCTTTTTCTTTCTCCTTTGAAGCGAGGTTGATATAGTATGGGGCATGCATGCTGAGTAGGACACCGTGTTTCTCTGCTTCTTCTCCGAGCAGACGTGCTTTTTCCTCTTTTATCCTGACTCCTCTGACCGCCTCGTACTCTAGGGCATCCAGTCCTATCTTGCTCAGGTATGCGGGCACTCCTGCCATGTCCCCTTTGTAGTTTATGGGTTTTCCGGCGGGTCCGAAACGTATCTTCAACGTTCACTACACCTCTTTCCAGCCTTAAAGGATAGAACCGTATATATCCGGCTTCTTTTGCATGTAGAATTTGGAAATAAGGAGTTTTCATCTAAACAATGTTTTGGATTTAGGATTGACTTGAAAATGGTTTCGGTCTTATTGTGATGCTAGTTCGTTGATCTTCTTTATGATCTCTTCCACAGCCTTCTCAGGGTCAGGTTTATAGTTCTTGCCTAGGGGCAACTGATCGAGAACAGGCTTTATTGTGCCATCGTCGAACTTTACCATTATCTGTGGTAGTGAAGCCATACCCAGGTCGTCGGTGACTCCGTGATCAATGGCGAACATATAATCCTCTTTCAAAACCTTTAGCTCGACCCCTAGTTTCTTTGCGGCTTCCTCGGCTATATTTGACCACATCTTACTATACGGGTGATGATCTATAGTGTCAAGTATGAGTTCCACGGGTTTAGACATCTTATCATACACCTCACGTTTTACCATTCTTTGCGCCTCTGCTGTGGCAGTTTTCTTGAGCAACTATTTAAATGTGGGGCGGTCGAGGGTCGGTCGAGCCTGCTCCACACCTCCCCGTGAGCAAGAGCATCCTTTGCTCTAGGGGGAAACGGTTCCCGGATTCCACCTCATCCCCTCGACCATCATGTCTTATACAAAGACCAGTATTATTATCACTAAGCTATTCCCTCCTAACTATTGGCTACATGGAGAGGACGGGGGTTAGAATATGGACAATATAGCGTTCGCCTACAGCACACTGGATCCAGCTGGCTCGGGGATAGCTTCTTTTCTTGTGGAAATGACTGGCGGTGAAGAGGTCGGAGGGTGTAACACAGTCAAATGCAACAACAAATTTATTCTTCGTGGCCTCAGAAACTCGCCTCTTGCAGGGTTCGACGCAGAAGTTGTAAACCTCGACATGCTCGATGAAGAATTTCCCGAGGCGGATAGATATGTTGTACTCTCGAAACACCGTTCAGCGGCTGCTAGGAAAACGTTGAGTGTCCATCATACCGGCAATCCGGGAAGTGATAATAGCCATGGAGGACGCCCATACGAGCTTTCTTATGCAGATGCTCTGGTTTCAAAGGTATTCTTACTGTCGTTGAAAGAAATAGCGGAAAAATATGGATTAGTTGGAGAATACTCTGTAACTTTAGAGGCTACCCATCATGGTCCGACGAGTTTATCGAAGCCTTTAACCTTCATAGAGATAGGAAGCACTATCAACGAGTGGAAAGACCAGAGAGCAAGAAAAGTTGTTGCCGAAACGGTTGTTTCAGGCATAAAGAAGCTGCAAGGCCTAGATTGTATACCTGCGTCCGGATATGGTGGAGGACACTATCCAGTTAAGCATACGAAGCTCCAACTTGAAAGCGAGTATTGTCTGGGCCACATACTTGCAAAATATGCACTGACAGAGGGTATTAGAGAAGATGTTATCGTTCAAAGCATTACAAAAACTGTCCCTAAAGCGAAAGTAGCTATTATCGAGAAGAAGTCGTTAAGATCCATGGTTAGGCGACAGCTTGTGAGAATTTTAGAAGAGATCGGCGTGGAGGTAGTTTTCGTTTAAAGTGGCGGGCTGTGGAGCCGGGGCCGGGATTCGAACCCGGGGGAAAGCGGGTCTCCACACAGTATAGCCGGATGGGCGGACACCTGGACAGACTGCAGCCCGCCGCCTTTGACCGCTCGGCCACCCCGGCAGCCCGTTTATTGTATCGTCTCTCCGAGCCTATATATTTGGTTTTATGCCTGTGTTTCCACTCGTAACACACAGTAAAAAAGGCGGGGATTTGTTATGAATGGAAACCTGGATATTGTGGAATGGCTGTTAAAAAACAAGATAGATGAAATATATGACCGTCAACTAAGGAGTCGCCACTTTACAAAAAAACTTCTAGAGAAATTGGAGAACACACGCATCCTCGTACCCGGCTGTGGTGCTTTAGGCAGCGCGATAGCTTCGATGGCTGTAAGACTTGGGATAAGAAAGCTAAGGATAGTCGACCACGATTTTTCCCAGCCTTCTAATTTCCCGCGAACCTCTAGTCTAAACCTATATGATAGTATGGCCGGTGTTCCGAAGGTACTATGGTGTAAACGGCTTCTTGAAGAAGTGAACCCCGAAGCAGAAGTTGAAGCCGTATTTACTGAGATTAGCCCTCATATTGTTGAAGAGTTGCTCAAAGATATAGATGTAGTGATGGATGGATTAGACAATGTCTACACCCGCAATATAATTGCTTATTATGCCTATAAGTCGGGGATACCATACATCTATGCTGGCGTTGAAGATGTGTTTTACCAAGTTATACCCAGTATACCTGGCGTAACCCCCTGCGTCTCATGCCTTTTACCGGAAGCTAAAGGGAGACAACAACCTATTCCTGTTTTCGTGATGACCGTTTTTACGGCAGCATCAACCGCGCTTATGACGCTTCTTAAATTACTGGGAGACGAGCCTCCTACAGAGATGATAGTAGGAGACGTTTTCACGCCTAGCATTGAACGTGTGCAGCTAGGTCCGCCAGATATGTGCAAGTGCAAAGAACCCTCCACAAAAGATAAGATCGTATTCACTAGGAACGGGCTTGTGAAATATTATCCCAGTAAACTCCGTTACATTGACACTGGCGGGGCTAGAAAAATATGCAGTAAGCTTGAGGGTTGCACGAATACTATTGTATCGGATTGGTTCTTCAGAATATATGTACACGAATGCATGGCAACAGTCTATTTGGATGGGCGAATGGAAGCCCCTATACCATGCGATTGGCTTCTCAGGAAGCTCATAAAGTTGCTTCGTCTAGAATGAGAAGAGACTGTGGTAAAATATGTCTAGCAAGTGTTTCATTGGAATAGACCTCTCCGGTCAACCCTCCAGATTTACCGGTATCGCTATAACAAACGAAAAAGGAAAGTTGGTCCATCTCTCTTTATCATTGGGCCAGGTTTCCTCACTTTTCGGAATAGTACACAGTATCTGTGCTAACGATGGCGTTGTGGCAGTGGATTCTCCGTTGAACGTCCCATCAGGAAAGAAGGGGTTCCGTGAAATAGACAGGAAACTCTTACGCCTAGGATTTAAAGTATTACCGCTCGGGAGCTGGGGTATGCAACTGCTAGTAAGGAGAGCCGAACAGCTCTCCATCCTTTTAAGACGCGAAGGATTCGAAGTCATAGAAACTCATCCTAGAAGTAGTATTATCTTAGCAGGGTGCAACTATGAAGATTGGTATAGATGTGTTTCTAGGTATATCTTTTTGCCAAAATGGATTTTGAAACTGGACAACCGTGACGCTATAGATGCCATCATATCAGCTACCGTTGCTTTCCTACATGGAAAAGAACCCTCCTTGGATTTCGAGCTTCACGCTTCTGATGGTGATATACATTTATTGCCACCGGGAAATTAGGATCCGGGGTCCACTCTTATTTACCTGTCTCTGGCTATTACTAATGTTAAGATACCCTTAGGGAGGTGGGTTATTGTTTGCCCGTAGAGAATTCTAGGATACCCGGCTTCTATAAGAAGACGGTGGAAGAGAGGCTTGACATAATAGCGCAGCTTGTAGGACTAGATGAAAGTGAAAAAAAGCTTATCGCGAGTTGGGGGAACCTTGATCCTGCGATAGCAGATGCTATGATAGAAAACGTTATTGGCGTCATGGCGTATCCCATGGGGATAGCCGTAAACTTCAAGATAAACGGTAAGGACTATCTAGTCCCTATGGTTATCGAGGAATCGTCCGTGGTTGCAGCCGCTAGCAATGCCGCGAAGGTTATGAGACGAGATGGCGGTATCCAAACTGTGGCGACCGACCCGATCATGATAGCGCAGATACAACTTGTAAATGTGAAAAACCCGTTTTATGTGAAAATGAAAATAATAGAGCATAAAGACGAGATACTCGACCTGGCAAATAAGCAGGACCCAGTACTAGTCAGGTTAGGAGGAGGCGCTAAAGACCTAGAAGTTAGAGTACTAGACAGTCCTCTAGGACCGATGGTCGTTACACATCTTTTAGTAGACGTAAGAGATGCTATGGGGGCTAATGCGGTAAACACTATGGCAGAAAAGGTCGCACCACTCATAGAAAGGATTACTGGAGGACGGGTGTACCTTCGGATACTCTCCAACCTAGCCGATAGAAGGTTAGTACGGGCCTGGGTAAAGGTCTATAAAGAAGATATCGGTGGAGAAGAGGTTGTAGACGGCATCGTAGCCGCGTCAGCTTTTGCTTGGGCAGATCCCTATAGGGCAGCTACACACAATAAAGGCATAATGAATGGAGTTATAGCTGTAGCGTTGGCTACCGGACAGGATCACCGTGCCTTGGAAGCTGGCGCACATTCCTATGCAGCCAAAACCGGGGTATACAAACCTCTTAGTACATGGGAGAAAGATGAAGATGGAAACCTTGTTGGGACCCTTGAAATGCCTATGGCTGTAGGCATAGTCGGTGGCGCAACAAAGGTTCATCCGATAGCTAGGCTTGCACTAAAGATAATGGGTGTTTCAACCGCAAAAGAACTTGCAGAAATAATGGCAGCTGTAGGCTTGGCGCAAAACTTTGCAGCATTACGTGCCCTAGCCACTGAGGGTATACAACGTGGGCATATGAAATTGCATGCTAAGAATCTAGCTCTAATGGCTGGAGCTACGCCAGAGCTTGCGTCTAGAGTGGCCGAGATAATGGTGTCTGAGGGTAGGATTACCTTTGACCGTGCTAAGGAGCTAGTGGAGGAGCTCACAGGTAGAGAGCAGTCCTAGAGCTATGAGCAATAGGGGCCATTTTTTCTTTAAGCATCCGCTTTCTGGTTCTCCACATATTATCCTGTGTATATCCCAGATTGTTGGATTAAAATACCAGGGTAGTCCCGGTTCATTGTACTCAAGTATACAGCCGTCTGGAGTGGTTTTTATTATTGGTAGGTCTGGTTTTAGGCCAAGTGCTATGCTCGTCATTATGGTTAGGGTATGGAAATTGTTTTGGGAATGGCAAGGTGATAGTTTTCGGTTATGGAACAATATAATCGGTCTCTCGGTCGCAAAATCTTTCTGCTGAAAGGAAAAGATTTTCTCTTTAAGGGAGAGCTTGTTGAGTCGCTCTATACAATTCTTCACCTTCTCGGGATTCATAGGTGAGAGCAATGCCAAAGGTATGAAATGAGGTTTTTGTAAAATATTAATAGGCCCTAAAAGTGCGACTGGTATGTGTAACGCTCCTATCAAACCTGCCCTACTATCAGAGGGTAGGGATTCGTAGTCTATAGCGCTAACATGGAGAGTGGATATCACTGTTTTCCGCTCTGTTTCAATACAACGTTTTCGTGTAAGTACCGCTAGATTCGCGTTTCCCTCGGGTTCGTTCAACAATAGTTCGAGTGTCAGGCATCCCGTGATTAATTCCACTATAATCACCTGTTGCGTAAAAGATGAGAGTTGCGTAGACAGGTAATTCTTGAAGTTCTAGAATATTAATAAAGAGGTTTAGTCTATTTTGGAGCCTAGGACTGGACGGAATTTTATGGCATAATGTATGAGTCCGGTATCCCGGTCCTCTCGTACACGTCGTAGTACAGCTTCTACATCCATTCCTTCTTTTACTTCTTCTGGTTCTACATCTGTAATTTGTGCTACAATACGGGTTCCGTCTACCTCAATGGTACCTATAATAAGTGGTGCCTGTAGCCGATAGCCTTCTGGCACATTGTATAGGACGGTGTAGTGTAGGAGTTTCCCTTTCTCTGGTAATTTTACCAGCTCTGTCTCTGTTGATCCACAATAGGGACACGACTTCGCTGGTGGGTGAAATGTTGCACCGCACTTCTTGCATCGACTAGCGAGTAGCTTGTAATAGATATGCCTGTTCCTCCAGTATATCGGAACTGAGTATTCCATGCTCATCCCTCACACCTCCTTAAGCTTGAGGATTACAGAGTTTGACCCAAGCCCACTTACACCGACTAAAAGCGCGTTTGATGAAGATACGCCGTTAAGGTCTAGGGTTCCAGAGAGTATTCCCGCCGATTCAGCAGCCATGTAGACGCCTGTAGCGCCTATAGGATGTCCTCTTGCCTTCAGTCCACCTCCTGCATTTACGGGTAGTTCTCCATCAGGCGAATATTTTCCTTCCTTTACATCGAGCGGTGCTTCTCCAGGCGCGGAGAATCCTAGTGTTTCAAGGATAAGATATGCTGATATCGTGAACGTGTCTGTGAGTTCGACATATTCTATTCTGTCACCCTCAGCCTCTGAGGCTAATAGTATCTCGTAAGCTTGTCTAAGACTATCTATAATTAATGGATCCTTACGGTGTGTATAAGCGAATCCTCCCGTCGTGTGGGCCGTAGCCGTGATTTTAGCGTACGACCCATTGGGCTTCGAAGATATCAATATAGCGGCTGCACCGTCGACTAGCGGGAACGTGTCAAGTAGTGTGAGTGGTGTACTAACCTTGTTAGCGGATACAACGGCATCCTCGTTTACCGGGAAACGAAGTGCTGCAAACTTATTCCCTGAAGCGTTCGAATGCATGAGTACCGGCCATGACGCCATTGTCTTCCTATCGACACCGTATCTTGCCATATATTCTTTCATAGCAAGCGCTGGTAGAGCCGCATGCGATACTCCAATGAATGATTCGTAATCAGAATGGTATAGCTTGGAGAGTTCCTTGTAGATCCTCTGACTCACATACTCGTTTAGCTTCTCGACACCGAGAACGAGTATGTCTTCGTAGGCTCCTGAGGATACTAGTTTATAAGCTAGTTCTAATGCCGACAATCCGCTGGTCTCACCTGTTTCAACACGAATTGTTGGACGCCCGGAGAAGCCTAGCTCCGAGGCGAGTCTGGTGGCTATGTCCGCCTGGCCAGAAAGGCACTCTGAGAAAACATTCGACACTATTAATAGATCTGGTTCAACTTTAACATCAAGCATGTTTAGGGCATCCCAGGCTAGATCATACAGGCTTTTATCATAGTGTCTTCCGGGTCGAATCAAACCGAAAGAACGTATGTATGCCTCGGGCATATCTAACACCTCCTTACTTCATGACTTCAAGTATGCCACGGAACTTTGTGTATAACGCATAGTCTACATCCTTTGACCATGCAAGATAATCATCAACCTTTGGCGCCAGACCCTGCTTCTCCTCGATAACATCGGTCACAACAATGCTATACGCGTCGCTGCCAGCACCGCTCCCGAATGGTGCTACTAGTATTCTCTGTCCGGGTTTTGCCTGGTCAAGTATCCTGGTTAATCCTAACAATGCGCTACCGTTGTATGTGTTTCCTATGAAAGGCGTGACTAGCCCTGGGATAATCTGTTCTTTAGTGAAACCTAGCCTAGTACCTACTTTTACTGGGAACCGACCGTTTGGCTGATGGAATATCGCAAAATCAAAATCAGTCGGCTTTAATCCTAGCTGCTCGAGTAAACCTCTCACCGCATTAATAATATGTGAGAAGTATGCTGGTTCACCCGTAAAGCCTTCGCCATGTAACGGATACGGCTTCAATCCTCTTCTCCAAAAATCGGGGGTGTCTGTTACATAGGTATAGCTGCCCTCTACTAATGCAACCGCATTCTCATCCGCTGGTCCTACAATGAACGCTGCAGCCCCGCTACTGGCTGTGAACTCTAGTACATCTCCAGGATTTGCTTGTGCTGTATCGCTTCCTATTGCCAAGCCATACTCTATAACGCCGCCTAGCACTAGTCCCATCGCTGCTCGTAGTCCTTCACTACCCGCACGGCACGCGAACTCCATATCGGAAGCCATTGTTGAGGGCGTTATACCCAGTGCTTCAGCGATTATCGTTGCGGCTGGTTTCACAGCATACGGTTTTGATTCTGATCCAAAGAATACCGCTCCTATCCTCGATGCCTCTATGCCAGCCCGTACTAGCGCGTTTTTGGAAGCTTGGTACCCCATAGTCAACGAATCTTCGTCTGGTGAGTCGACGCTTTTCGCCTTCACATTCAAACCTCGTGGGAGCCCCTCGTCCCATCCCCATATTCGAACAATCTCCTTCATGGGAAGACGGTGACGAGGGATATATGCGCCCCAACCATGTATACCTACTTTTTCATGCAACAATCTTCACCTTATGCTATAGTCTAACATAGGACTATACAATTGTCTACTAAATAAGGATTTCCCGTACAATGGGAGCCCTAGAAACCTGGGATCAAATAAAATAGTAATGTAAAATGGATGATTAGGTCTAGTCATACATCCAACAAGCTGTATGACGCCCAGGTTCAACTTCCTTGAACGGGGGCTCTTCGGCCGGACATTTCTGCTTTAACTTAGGCGTTGGTTGCTTGTTATAGTATATACATCTCGGGTGGAACCGGCAGCCCGGCGGTATAAATATAGCGTTTGGAACCTCTCCTATTATCGGGACTTCCCGTACAACTAGTCTATTCTCCGGTTTAGGATCTGGGATCGCAGCCACCAGTGCCTTGGTATAGGGGTGGAGGGGGTTCGCTATGACTTCCCTCGCATCTCCTAGTTCTACTATCTTACCCAGGTACATAACTGCTATCCTATGACACACGTATCTCGCTACTGCCAAGTCGTGAGTGATAAAGATAAAGGATACGCCAAGATCTTCTTGAAGTATGTTGAAGAGCTCAAGTATCTCGGCCCTTATAGAAACGTCTAGCATCGAGACAGGCTCGTCTGCCACGATCAAGCTTGGATTTAGTATGAGAGCTCTTGCTATTGCAACACGTTGTCTTTGCCCTCCACTAAGCTGGTGTGGATACCTGTCAATGAAGTCTTCTACCGGGGTCATTTTTACCTTCTCGAGGACTGTAGCGATAATGTTTTCTCTTTCCTCCCTTGTCTCTCCAATACCGTGGACTATTAGAGCCTCCTCGAGTGTATCCCTCACACGGTATCGTGGGTTTAAGCTACCGAACGGGTCTTGATAGACTATCTGGAGGTCTCGACGCAAAGGTTTAAACTTGTTAGGTGGTATTGAGGCTAAATCTACTATACCATTGTCTATAGGTTCTACGCCTTCCTTCTCGAGTTCCTCAAGTATCTCGGGTTTCGGTTTGAAGTAGGCGTTGCCCCCGGTTATGGGGACTAATCTGAGAATGGCTTTACCCGTAGTAGTTTTCCCGCAACCGCTCTCTCCAACTAGACAGAAGGTCTCCTTTTTCTTTACATCAAATGAGATTCCGTCGACTGCGTGTACGTAAAGCTGGGGCTTGCCTCTCAAAGAGTCTAATAAACCACGCTTTAATGAAAACCATACTTTTAAGTCCTTCACTGCTAATAGTGTATCCTCACCCATCTGAACCATACCATGATTCACCTCCTATAGAGCCAGCAAGCTACAAAATGATCTTTCTCGAGCTCCTCTAAGACTGGTTCCTCACTCCTACAGATATCCATTACTTTGCTACAGCGCGGGGCAAAACGACAGCCCGGGGGAGGACTCCTCAGATCTGGTGGAGAACCTGGAATATACTCAAGCTTTGTTACTGGGCCTGTTAATCGGGGTATGGCCCGTATCAGTGCCTGGGTATACGGGTGCATCGGGTTATTGAATATCTGCTCTGCAGTACCATATTCAACTATCTTGCCAGCATACATAACAGCGATCTTCTCGGCTAACTCGGATACCACTCCGAGGTCATGGCTTATAATTATGATACTCCTCCTCTTCTTTCGCTGTAGCTCTTTCATAAGGTTAAGTATCTGCGCTTGGACTACCACGTCGAGAGCAGTTGTAGGCTCGTCGGCGATAACTAGGTCGGGCTCCATGATTAGAGCCATGGCTATTACTACTCTCTGCTTCTGACCACCAGAAAGCTCGTGAGGATACCTCTCTCCTATCTTAGGATCAAGACCAACCATTTCGAGTAGTTCGGCCACCCTAGCATAGGCCTCATCTCTAGGGGCACCACTGTAAAGGAGAGGTTCCGCTATCTGATCAGCCACTTTATAGACCGGGTTTAAAGCATTCATAGCCCCTTGGAATATCATGCTGACTTTCTTCCACCGTATCTTCGAACGAACATCACCTTCCCGCATTTTTGTGATATCATCACCGTCTATCTTTATTGAGCCACCAGCAATCCTACCGGGAGGAGGAACCAATCCCATTATACTCCAAGCCAACGTTGATTTACCACAACCACTCTCACCAACAATCCCCAGGGTCTGACCCCGATCAAGTGTTAAGGAGACACCATCAACTGCTTTGACTATGCCGCGGAGCGTGTAAAAGTATGTTTTCAGGTTACTAACCTCCAATAACACCATACCTAATTACACCTGCCTCCCAGTTCTCCCTGGCCAGTCGCACAACTACCTTAATCCAGATAAGTTGAAACGTGTATAAAAATAAATCACACCAACCACTCGAAGCACTGTAAGGATAAACTATTACATAGTTAAGACGTCTACATAGTTTGTTCTAAAAATTTGAGAGCAACGATAAAAACAGAAGGAAAAAGAATGGAAGATTCTAGATTTTAGCCTTTTTACTTGCGCATGAAGGCGTAGGCGGCGCCTATGATTATCAGTAATATTATTACTGCAATAGCTACTGTGGTGCCGCTAACTCCGCCGCCACCACCGCCACCGGTGGTCTGGTTCTGCTGTGCTCCACCGCCGCCAGTGGTCTGGTTCTGCTGTGCTCCACCGCCGCCGGTGCCACCGGTCCCACCAGTACCACCAGTACCGCCGGTACCAGGGCCTCCGCCGCCGGTGGTCTGGTTAGTCTGGTTACCACCGCCACCAGTACCGGGGCCTGGAGCTGGTGGTGCTAACGCCTGTAGTGTTAGTGTTCCACTGTAGCTGTCGGGTATAGAGAAACCTACCGGGTATGCTAGTACCGCTATTGCATACTGACCCTCTGGCATGTCGCTTGGCAGAGTTGCCAGGAATGAGCCACTACCATTGTACGTTATGTCTAGCATTGTTGCGGTGTAGTCCTCTAGGTTTACTAGGATGACGAATACGTTGGCATTGTCCTCTGTGGCGGGTTCTCCGTTGACGGTTACATTAATGAGGGCTATTGGTGTGCCTGCTGAGTTGTTGGCTATTTCCTCGTGGATTACGTCTATGCTTATTTGTTTGGGAGCTAGCTCCGCCGCTATCTGGTCGGGGGAGACTGGGAAGTCCGTGACACGCTGTAGTGTGACCACGTCATTGGTTGCGTCGTAGCTGGTTATCATGAATGGACCGTTGCCTATCATTAGGTGTCCATAGTTGTTGGCGAAGTTGACTAGGTTGTCAACACGCTGCTGCCATTCACTAAGGGTTAGGAATCCAAGATCGATCAGCTGTTGTACCCAGTCTGGAGGCGTGTCTCTGACGTTCTGGATAAGATCTACTAAAGTGGCGACTTGCTCGTCGCTTATCAGGTGTAGCTGTGGTACACCATAGGCTTCGGCTGACGTGTCGGTGAAGGTGTAGATGTGTTGTCTTGCTGCCTGGTCCATGGCCGCGTATAGTTCTAGCGGGAAGCTGGTCCATACGCTAGCCGTTGATGCTACCAGTCCGTCGTTCATGTTGTCGTAGTCGGTGTAGACCGTGACTGTGCCGTCGCTGTTCACCTTTATGCCTTTGAATGTGGTTATGAATGTGTAATAGTCGTTGTATAAGCTGGTCTCGCTTCTGTTGTCTATTGTGGTGTTTGTACTGCTATCGAAAGCGTATTCGAATAGTACATATAGTGGCCCGAATAGGTCTGCCACCGTCTCAGTTGTACCGTCGTGGAACGCTATTGTTCCAAGGAGTGTGTAGTCGAAGGTTACAGCGTTCTTAGCTGTCACACCGCTGCCAACTTGGACGAAGGCGTGGGCGTCGGGATCATACTTGAGCGCGTCGGATGGTACTGTTACGGGGCCACGCTCGAGTGTCCAGTTGACCGTGTTTGCAGGGCTCCAGCCTGGGAGACCGTCTGTTGGCCTGCTCATGACGCCAGGCCATGTTACTGCATCGTATACTGGTCTGCTGTAGAAGTCTTGGAATCCGCCTACCGGGTTCCATACCCATCCTTCAGCGTAGACGTATCTGTTGGAGAATACTGCCTCGTCACTACCGACTTTGTGTAGGTTAAGCCAGGTGAATGTGTTCCATGGCTGTGCCTTCGGGCTTATGATGAAGCCGCTGAGGTCAGATGAAGCAATGTAGAAGTCGAAGGTAAACGCCACGAAGATTCTGACGCTCTCCCGTATACCTAGGTCAACACCTTGGTTGACCAGGCTCCAAAACTCGGTCTCATTAGTGTAGTTTCCGGAGTCTAACCTGGTGGCTATTTCGTCAATAGTGGAGTTTGCGTAGTTCCAGTATGTTTCTTCGCCCCATCCAGGCATGCCACCCCATATGCTGCTGTAGAACCAGACGAAGTTACCATAGTCAAACATGGTCATGCCTGTGAAGCCCCAGCCTTCAGTGTAGAGCTGCCAGCCACAGTTGGCGGGATCATCGGCATAGACTATGCCGAAGGCTGCCTGGAAGTTCTTGTAAAGCCTCTCAACATGGATACCCATACTTTCTAGCGTGTCTGCTAGCTGGTTTCCTATGTCGTATCTGTTGTCCTCTATTCTGATGACGAATTTCACGGAGACTTGTGTGCCGTCGCTCCACTTCCAGGTTCCGTCGCTGTCTTGTGTAGCGCCGAGCTCGGTGAGAGCTTGCTCTAGGAGCTGTTGTCCGTAACTTGTTCCTTGTGCGCTGATTATAGCTTCCCATTTCATGGCTGTGCCGATGAGGTAGGGATAGTCGGGGTCATAGGGGCTCCAAGGTATGACGGCAGGGACAGCCTGTCCCTGGTAGATGTTGTTGACTATCGCGTTCCTGTCAAGTAGGAATTGTAGTGCAAATCTGGCTTTTCTGTTGCTGAATAGGTTGGGGTGTCCATCGCAGGTACCATTGTACGGGTTGACTAATATGTTTGTAAGACCGCTCAGACTCTTGAGAGCCTGGAAGCCTGCCGCTGTTAGGGTGTTTACTGTTTCTAGGTTTCTGAACCTGAAGAGTCTGCCATCTGTTGTGCCTGCGACTAGTGAGCCTAGGGCTGACTCGTCGTCTACTATCCTCTTTATTGTTATGCTATTGACTAGCTGTGGTTCCTGAGCGCTTGTCGTGTGTAGCATCGGTATGAGTGGTGCCAGCATCAACACCACTATAAACAGGGAGATGAACTTTTTCATACTAGTTACACCTCTATACCTCTTAATTAGAGGTTTGGAGGGATCCCCTAGGCAGACATTTGTCTGTCCGGTAGTTATCTACATTAGGAAGGGAGAGCTTATAAAAACATTATCCTACATCTCGGTTTTTGTAATATAAAATCTCTTAAGAGAAAAAGTTCTAGAATAAAAATTGGATGGTTAAATAACTTACTTTTGCAACTTAGGCGCTACGATAGGTTCGAGGGATCTTCCTATTAATAGGAACGCTGCTGAGAACCATACTAATGCCAATCCTGGAAATAGATAGGTCCACCATAATCCGTTGGTTACTGCCTGGGCACTGTATGCTTGTTCTAACAACTTACCCCACGTTGGTAGTGTTGGGTCACCAAATCCTAGTAGGCTAAGGCCGGCCTCAGTTACGATTATTCCGGGTATTGAAAGCACTGCTATTGCCAACGTGTAAGGGAGTACTTGCGGGAATATGTGTCGAAATATGATGCGTGCTGTACCCACACCGCTAGCTCTGGCAGCTTCAATATAAAGTTGCTCGCTTATCTGTAAGGCAGCACTTCTTATAACGATTACCGGTCCTGCCCAGAATAGGATTACCATTAGGAATATCAGGAGGTTGATAGAGATCTGGCCTAGAACAGCTCCTATAACTATCAGTATTGGTAGGAAAGGTAGCGAGACCACGATATCTGCGACTCTCATCAGCGCTTCTCCACGTATGTCTTTCCAGTATCCCGCTAGAGTGCCATATAATGCTCCTATAAGTGTTGAAATGAATGATACTGAAAGGCCTAGATAGAATGCTACTGGTACTCCCATCAGCAATCCTAGTCCTAAGGGCCTTCCATATGGGTCGGTGCCAAAAAATCCATAGCAACTTGGTGTTAGTGTTAATTGGAACTTGTTTATTCCAATATAATCTTTGAAGCTTATGTTTTGTGGGTTGATCTCTCCAACCTGTATTAAGCCTGTTTTATAAACCAGTGTTACTTCAAACGTGTAGATACCTGGTAATGGTTTGACTACAGTTTTATTATTTTCTTGCGCGTAGGTTCCAAGCATTAGATCAAGTAAACTGTAGATTTCTTTCTGAGCTGTCTGTCCGGTAGTTGCATTTCCTTGCACTTCGGTGTGTATAATAG
>WAOQ01000032.1 GCA_015521205.1 Desulfurococcales archaeon | reverse complement strand
TGGTCGGATAGTCGATTAGAACTTTTACGTGGAACCTGTCAACCTGAGCTTCTGGCAGAGGGAAAACACCTTCAAATTCCAGAGGGTTTTGGGTTGCTATGACTAGGAAAGGTCGGGGCAGAGGTCGCGTTATTCCTTCCATAGTCACCTGTCTCTCCTGCATTGCTTCAAGAAAAGCTGCTTGTGTTCTAGGACTCGCCCTATTTATCTCGTCGGCTAGCACGATGTTGGCAAAAATAGGCCCTTCCCTGAACTCGAAATCACCTGTTTTCTGATTGTATATCATTGTTCCCAGAATATCAGATGGAAGCAGGTCTGGGACGAATTGTATTCTTTTATAGGTAAGGTTGAGAGACGATGCAACCGCCTTTGCCATAGTTGTTTTAGCCACGCCGGGGACTCCTTCTAGCAATACGTGTCCGTTGGCTATAAGCGTGGCTATTATCTGGCGTAGCTCCGCCTTTTTACCCACTACTACTTTTGCAATTTCAGATAGAATGTTATCGATTATAACAGCGGCCTGTCTTGGTTCTATCGGTTTATGTGAATTTTCTTCAACCATATTCGATACCTCTTTTGCCTTTTCTACCTTCCAAAGTATATCCTAGATGTTCTAATATTTTCTCTGTTGTTGACGCAAGGGATTGGAACTTTTTGCCCCAATTCGTGAAATGCCTGTCCCAGAAACCGGGTTCACTTGCTTTTTTACATGCTTCGCGGAAGTAATTATATGTTTCTATTGATATACCTAGTCTGGATTGCAGAGACCGTTTATCAAGTACTATCGAATCTTCAAGCAGGCTCGTGCCATAAGTCTTCTTGTAATATTTCTCCACTAGGCCACAGAGTCTAACTGCCATAACCCTATATTCGTCTCTGCTAAGCTTTACTTCCTCTGGCGTAAACGCATACCATAACACTTCTGGACCAACCGTTGGTTCCAACTCTTTTTCGCCTATTGGCTTACCCCTAAACAAACTACTCCTGAAGGTGTAAAAGGCCAGCAATGTAAACACTGTGATAACTCCAGCCAGGATTAAGGGATCCCGGTTCATGCGTAGTGCAAGGCTTGCATCGAGACTGGCAAATACCCTAACAGCTTCTAAAAGTAGAAACGCTGGATGGAAACGTATAGCAAATGAAAGTGATTGTGGCAGCCCAGTTTTGTTTTCCCCACCACCCAGGGGACCTCTTGACTCATATACCGTATTATCAAATATTATCAGTGTCTCATTGGGGTTCGAATCCCCGGAAAGCCAATTAAAGACATTTTGGACGTATTCTTCGTATGCGCCACCCTGGTTTAAGGCAAGATTGGTAAAAGGTGTCCCATCGGCGGCAACAATCAATCTATAGTCGAGACTAGGAAATCCCTTGTAAGGTCTGCATTCTAGCGTATATGAATAAGCTGGCAATGAACCGGTGGAGAGTAATATATAACCATTAACTTCTCCCCTGATATAATAAGAATTAGATGAACTAGTCTGGAAACCAGGTATAGCCTGCTTTAAAGGAACTGGAAGACTAGAATTCCCAGTAGAGAGCAGCCTAGGCTCCGGCGTCTCTCCAGAAGTATCAACATATACTAACACTCCAACATAAGCTGTCATAAAGACTTCCACAGATTCATTTTCCGGAGATACATACTCTACAAGAACATAACTTCCATCCTTTAGTTTAACCAACCCATCCTTTATTCCAGGGTTCAGATCAATTTGTTGCAAGACATAATCCACGGGCCGCAAAACTATAATATTATCTGTTGGCAACCCACAAGCACTCCAAAAACTATAGATTACCACGTCGGTAGGAGACGATACTTTCATCAAAACGGCTTCATTAGTTTCAACCGATCCCACAGGTTCATCCGCAACTAGAACAGATATAGGCACATCTTTTCCTCCGGGAAAATCTCCGCTAAGAAACGATGAAATCGCAAGCTGGGAGTGCTTATCCGGGCTTACCATAACATAGATCAGTCTTGAGAAATTCCCACGTGTTGCAGAAAGGAAAGCATCTAGCTCTGCTTGACTATCCACCACTTTTACAACATACCCTTCTCCACGCAATAAACTAACAAGTGTACTAGTTCCAAACTTAGAAGTATTGAGCGGAGAACTGCTCTCTCCATAATAATAGTAGGTCACAGGGATGAGCTTGGCAGGCGCTTCAAAAGCCGCTATTATCCCTATAAGGGCAAACACCAAAAGGTATTTACGCAGACCTTGCAACTTCGTACAACCTCCTCAACATCTCAAAACAACTTTCAACCTCTTTAGGAGACGGAGTAACATGTCCATACCTAGCCTTCTCATAGATCCTGATAATGTCATCCATAACACCTTGCAACCACACTGGAAGCCTATTTGCATGTTCACGCGGGGTCTCCCAAGGCATTTTTGTAAAACCAATTTTCCCAGCTGTTTTCACAGCTTCTCTATAACAAATCTTAACCTCCTCCACGGAACCTGAGACAGTCGTTTTGGAGAGCAGACCTCCCATCCCCCAAGGCAGGAACCTAATAATAGAATTAATGATAGCATTCCTCTTGGTATAAATCATGTAGATTACTCCCAGGAGAGCTAGCATAAAGAAAAACCATAGCAAATACCCTACTAGAGAACTCAAGTTGGGCGATCCCAGTGTCAATGAGCTGGGGGCACCAGGGATGTTGAGAGAAGGGGGTTGAGGCGTGTTTTCCATGTTTGGCTTTGGATACGAAGCTCCTTCAAACAGCTTATCCAAATCCTGAAAATCGTTTACAACTTCTGGTTTACCAGTTCCATTCATATTGCTAAGTGTAGCTAAAGCTTCTAGGACATCCTCAACATTAAGGCCTGTCTGGTTTAGATAACTATACGCGTCGACGCCTTTTGCTAGAGTAGTTAGAGAGGATAAACTCCCGTTTTCTATTAATTCGTTTAGGACGATTCCGCTTTCGTTAGAGTTTAGGGATTCTATTAACGATGAAGCCGTTGACTCGTTGAGAAGTCCATCTTGAAGGTACATGTCTATTATAGCTTGTAAGGTTTCATTGTCGACCATACCAGAAAGCATCCTAGCTAAATAATAGATACGTAGACCTTCGTTAGCTAGCTCCATAGCGGCGGGGTTTCCAGTGGAATTTAAGGCAAAAGCGTATTCTTTCGATGATTGATCTAATGTTGATATTGCGTAAACAAACGTTGTAGCCAGTGATGCGATTGCAGCTGTCCAATCCCTGTTTTTGTGCGTGTTTACAAAGGGCATGAGTATATCTAGGGTTGAATTGGAATATTTTTGGGTGTTGAATAGGTACAGGTTCATGTCGCTGGTATAGACTGAGAAGCCCGTAAGGACTATGGCCCTCGCCCCACCAGAGATGGTCCCATTCACTGCTCTGGATCTAAGGTAGGATGACAAACTATCTAATGTTGCGTAATAATTAGTTTCAGTTGAGGTTTCTGAGGAAACCACAGCTATTACATCGGCTATGTATCCTGCTATAACGTGTTCCCCTTTCCCAGCATAATATGAGTAGTATTCGTTTAGTATTCCTATAAAATCGTCACGAGTATAGATCCCTGGGATGTAATAAGGTAACTCCTCGGGGTGTTTTTGGGCTTGGGAATGGATCGTGTCTGGCAGGCTGACCGGAAATAATGGAAGCAAAAGACCTGTTAGTAGTAAAATCGCGGTCAGCCTACCGAACGTCAATGGCGCCGACCTCCAAGACCAAGATATAGAAACGTCTTTCAACACTAAAGCCTTTATGTTTATCTAGGGAGAGGTGATCGTTTTTCCTAGAAGTCAATCCACAATGGGTGATAGCCGGCTCAGCCCGACGCATAATGCTTCTTCCGTTCTAAGGGTTTCGGTTCCTTGGTTTTCATGAACATTAACCGTTTCATGAAAACCGACCCCACGGTAAACTTGAAAAATGTCATAATGGGGACCCCCCAAGTACAGAGAGATATTTCCTATCACCCGTATCTTCTTTATTAAACCATTGGAGAGTGGCTTGCCATGCCTGGTTAAACCTAGACGAAAATGCTTCTTTGTTTGGGTGAATAGCTCAACAGGTTTTCTAGCGCAATTTACAGTGTATCCCGTATAGAAACGGCGTTCATCGTATAGTTCCGCTTCCCATGTCGCTGGGTTAATTTTAACTAGTACAATATCACCCTTGGACACCCTACTCCCCGCATCTAATTTGAGGGTTAACGGTTTTTGCAAGCCAGCATCTATAAGAGCCTCCTCTGCCCAGATCTCCAGAACCTGTGCAAGCCTAATAGGATGTTTCTCCGCGTTCTTCGATACTTTGTGAATCCAAATATTCAGAGGTTCCATCACTCCAGCATGGCGAAGTGTCTTCCTCAGTGGAATGTATTTCTTCAAGTAAGGTGGGCGTACAGCGTATTCTAGAAGGTCACATAACTCTTTGAAAGATTGTTTATTCCGTTCCCATTTATACACGATTATTTCGTTAACTCGGAACATTGCAGCGATTCTGGCTATCCTTGAGGCCTTTAACGCTCTCTGAAGCCCCGTGGCCTCTGTGTCAAGTACAGAAGATGGAATTACTACCGTTATCCTTGTTTTTCTCGGACGGATTCCCGGTTGACTATAGAGAATGTCCAATGAACAACACCTAAACCTGTCGTGGACAAATGGTTATCAAAAGAAAGGAGTTTTTTTGAAAACCTGTAATGTTATAATGGTTATCTTCTTCTTTTCTTCCTACTCCGCTCTTGCTGCTTTTCTCTAGCAGCCCTTCTTTCCTGCTCTTCCTTTTCTTTTCTTGAGACATCCATGAAGAGCGTGGTTCTCTGACGTCCACCCATACTTTGACACCTCCGATGTGCCACGTAGAAACCGGTAACTCCTATGAGCCTATATAATAGTTGAGCCTCTACAAGGAAAACGGGGATGAACCATGTCGTATCTACGTGCGAAGAGGGAAAAAGAGCCTCCTGCCTATAGGCTGAAACATTTACTAGAAGAACGTGATATAATACCGGTTATAGGGGTTTTCAACCCCATCTCAGCACTCTTAGCGGAAAGTGAGGGTTTTGAGGCGGCATACCTTAGCGGGGCTGCGTTAACAGGTAGTCTTGCCATGCCAGATTTAGGGTTGATAACGCTTACGGAACTATCCATGTTCACCAGATATATTACCAGAGTTTCTAGTATCCCTCTTATAGTAGACGCGGACACAGGTTTTGGGGAAACAATAAATGTACAACGAAGCATCAAAGAGTTAATAGAGGCTGGAGCTGCTGCCATACAGATCGAAGATCAGGTCATGCCTAAAAAATGCGGACACCTTAAAGGTAAAAGATTAGTATCAAAGGAAGAGATGGTAAAGAAAGTTATAGCTGCAAAAAG
>WAOQ01000031.1 GCA_015521205.1 Desulfurococcales archaeon | reverse complement strand
CCAGAAACGCAGGACACTTTCGCGTACATTTCTTTAGCCGTGAAAACACGGTATTTGCAATGCAGTCAAAGAAGAGGCTGCTCTCGTTGCCTAAGAAGACGGGATACAATCCACTCGTCGTACAGGGTGGCTACTTCTGGTTATTCCACAGGGAAGAAACGCTAAAGGCGTATAAGATATACAACGAAAAACTCTGGAAACCTCTAGGAGCCCCCATAAAATTCTTTACACCAGAAGAAGTGAGAAGACGCTATCCTTTCCTAAACACTGAGGGACTAATAGGAGCCGCTATGGGACCCCAAGATGGTAGCTTCCACCACGATGCCGTAATCTATGGGTACTACTCGAAACTCCGAGCTATGGGAGTAAAGATCTTGGAACAGTCGCCTGTTAGACGCCTGATAGTGGAAAACGGGAGACTCGTAGGTGCAGAAGTAGAGGGACTGGGTCGTATAGAGGCTTCGAAAACCCTAGTAGCGGCAGGCGGCTGGAGTGTAAAACTCCTTGAGACAGCAGGAGTTCAGATACCCCTAACCCCTGTGCTTAAAGAAATACTTGTCACCGAACCATATAAGTACAAGTTCCGTGAACTTTTCATACTAACCGACATGGCAGGATATTTTACGCAAACACTCAAAGGCGAGCTGTTAGGTTCTATAGGGCTGCCCGACGAGCCGAAAGGGGTAGTACCAATGAACAACAGCCTCCGGTGGCTCACACGCTTCGCAAAAATGATGGTATCAACCCTAAAAGGTTCCGAAAACATACGAGTTCTTCGGTTATGGAGCGGATACTACGCTATGACTCCAGACAAGGGACATATCCTAGGAAGAGATCCAGAGTGGCCCACGGGACTCTACGTTAATACCGGGTATAGCGGCCACGGATTCATGATGGCCCCATATGCGGGTGAGCTACTGGCTAAATACATGGTGGAAGGAAAAATACATGACCACATGAAGCCTTTCCTGCCGACCAGGTTTAAAGAAGGTAAACTGATAAAGGAGGGCCTAGTCATAGGTTAGGTGTGGTAGTCGATCCCCGATTACCCTGGAAAGTATTTTCCTCCTCCTTACTCATTTTGTACAGGAGTAGGGGTAGAGAGCCCTCGGCTAGAGGTTCTAGTATTTTAACCGTATTCCCAAAAGTCAGTATGTAATATACCTTGGGGAACCCTTTTCTCCAATCTTGTGCTATACGTTCAAGGAGAATGCGCGGTCGGAACTTGTTAAGAACCTCTTCTGGCCTGGCCCAGACCACTTTAACTTTCTCCTCTAGGGGAACTGGCTCCCCTCTTATAGAACAGTCATAGTAAAAAACCAGTTCGTGTCTAAGCCTATTCCTCACCATATACATGTTCTCATTGATATAAACAATCCTCTTAGGCGAAGCCTCTACACCAAGTTCCTCCCGCATCTCCCTCATAGCACAATGAGTAATGCTTTCATAATACTCTGTATGCCCGCCGGGGAACCTATAGTAATCGTACTTCGAATCATACTGGAACAGTAAATGATCTCCCCTCGAGACGAGGCACCTGGCCCCCACTTCAATCCCACGTATCCTAGTTTTTCTCCCCATCGCTCACTCACTATTCAAAATAACACGTGGTCGCCCCCCTTAAAATGAGTTCATTAAGGAAAAACGTTAACAACGGGGTGTACAGAACAATGGTGTCCACCGTTAAGAGAATACTCGAATCTATAGCCGAATCCCCAAAGGCACCTGGAGATGTGGTGGCCGAGACGAGGCTACCCAGATACTTGGTACTAGCAAGTATGAAATGTCTAGAAGAACTGGGGCTAATAGAACCGTTATACGCCCGGGGGAGCTACAAGATCTACGTGACCACAGCCCTCGGAGAGATTGTTCTAAAGGAAGGAAATCAAGCCCTGATACAGGCTACCCGCCCCGCGGGGGAGGCAGGGGAGGCAACCGCTTAACCTTTTATAATATCCAGAATTATGGCCGGCCGTACCTTGTGAACCCCCGGCAGGGAAGCAATCTCCTCATGTATCTTCGCAAGCTCTTCTTGGTTTCTAGCCCAGATTTCTGCCATCACACTATGGTCTCCCGAGGTTAATGCTAGGAACTTTACCGGCTCCATCGCCGCCACCTTCTTCAACACGTCAAAAAGGTATTCTGGTTCTACCTCGAATCCGGTCAACGAAACCATGTTATAACCAAGTTTCTTATGATTGATCTTTATCGTATACTTCCTGATAACCCCATCTTGCTCCAGCTTTCTTATACGTTTCATGACAGCTACGTCACTTATACCGAGTTCTTTAGCTATCTCTGAGAATGAGACTCTAGCATTCTTTTCCAGTTTCTCGATTATCTTCATATCCTTTTCATCAACCATTTCCACCACTATCCAACATACTATCTTGCATTATCTGAGGGGTCAATCTAACTAACCAGGTTTTATATGTAATTTCTCGCATCTAGATTTCTCCAATATTCAATAATAGAAAAAAGGGTTCAAAGAGTTATAGTTCCCACGTATAGGTTAGAGGGTTCAACTGGTAGGTGTAGCAACCCTCTTGAGGTAGCCCCTAACCTCTTCGATTTCCTCAGGCTTGGCGTTGTCGTCGTGGCAGAACCACCAGTCGAAGCACTGGAACTTCTTCAGTCTCTCCTTTGCCTCCTCCTCGGTTCCCGGCGGGGGAACTATTAGCCTGGACCCGATTATCTCGTTGTTAGGCCAGTTTGCTGGTGCTGCCCTGCCTTCCCTGTCTATGATCTGCAGTGTTTTGATGATCCTTAGTATTTCGTCCATGTTCCTGCCTAGTTCTAGTGGGTAGTAAAGTATGACGCGGATCACTCCATTGGGGTCTACAATGAATACTGCCCTAACAGTAGCGGTAGCACTTTGTGCGTGGAGCAGTCCCAGCTTCTCAGCCACGTGTCCCCGGGGGTCAGCAATTATCGGGAACGGTATTTCAGTGCTTAGCTTCTCCTTTATCCATTCGGTCCACTTCATATGACTGAAGTTGCTGTCAACACTTAGCCCTATGAGTTCGGTGTTTAGTTTTTTGAAGTCCTCATATCTCTTGGCGAATGCTACGAACTCGGTAGTGCAGACCGGCGTGAAGTCCGCAGGATGACTGAAGAGTACGAACCACTTCCCCTTGAAGTCGTCGGGTAGTTTTTTGACACCGTGAGTGGTTGGTACCTCCATTTCAGGGAACTTTTCTCCAATGAGTGGTATGTATCCTGGCATGGTTTATCACCGATAACTGGAAGTGTATGATTTCGGAATATAAAAGTTTATATGTAAAAGTATATAGTTAGGGATGCTAATTGAATCCGTCGAATAACTTTTCCGCGTTTTCATAGGCGTACCGGAGCACCGTGCCAGTGTCTACACCTTTAATTTCGGCTATAATCTCGGCTGCTCGAGGTATCAAGCTGGGATTAAGTCTTAACCCCCTATAGTTATAGGGACCATCGCTTTCTAGGAGGAGCCGGTCAAGCTTAACCTCTTCGGCGACACGTCTACTCTTTTTCTGTATAATAATTGCAGGGTTTATCGAGACATAGTACCCCGAATACTGGATCTCCTTCAACACGTCGAGAGGACCTGTATACCAGTGAAACACTGCTCTCTCAATATTATGTTTCATAAGCGTCAATAACACGTCAAGCCAAGCACCAGCCGCGTGGAGATTAACTACGAGCCTTCTTTCCGCCGCGTATTCTAGGAATCTCCGGAAAACTTCTTGCTGTACACCGCTCTGAAACGTTTCAGGATAGAATTTCGTGTCAAGCCCTATCTCTCCGAGGCATTGTATATCGTTAACCATTGCTACCTGTAATATATCCTCTACCTGCTCCCTTTTATCCATGTTCCACGGGTGGAGCCCAACACAGGGTATAACATTCGAGGCATTAGCGGATAACTCGGCTACGCATTTCGCGCTTTCTAGGTCTTCTGATACCCCTACAAGCTTGAGAGCGTTGGGAATTGAAAGGTAAGCTTCAAGCTCGTCCTTTTCAAACTCGCAAATATGCGAATGAACATCTACTACTGGCACACCGTACTTCTCGTACGCCTCAACAATGGGACGTACATAGTTCTTCGTCATATGTCATACACACCCGCTTCCTGAGCTTCTTTTGACAGTGCATGCAAGTTTTCCGCGATCTCGTTTAACCCCTTTTCCCTCGCTTCCTTTGACATTTTCGTCAATACATCGGATAGCTTGGCGGATAACACGTTGTAGGGCAAGTTGTAGGATAATAGTTGTTCGACATCTTTGCAAGTATCTAATCTATACTCATTACAAATCTTTGAGAGGTAGTAAATAATGTGCTCCATAACTTAAACCCCCCATGCTAAACCAAGCATGGGAGGAATAGGTTGTTTATGGTATAAGTGTTGGTTGTATCCATTAAGAAGAGGATTCTTCGGCTGTCGGTTGAAAAGACGTTTCCGACAACCCAACATGCTCGCTAGAAGCCGGGAGCCCTCTAGGTTTTAGGAATCGGGGTATCCCCGTATCCTTTTCAACGTAGACGCTATACTTGCCCCTGAACGTCTCAATATCCATTATCTCGATAGACGCGAGTAGTTCGCTAGAAGACGGTATCCTCAATGACGATTTGCAATGGGGGCATACATGGTTCTTTTCGATGATGTTCCACATAGACGGAGGACCTGAATACCTACCCCCGGCCCCGTTGGGCCCTATAAACTGATAGTCAATTATGCGATTACAGTTTGGACATACAATGAAAATGAGTCCTTTATCTCTTCTACCCGGCATGGCGCCCTCCCCCTGAGCCAGAAGTTATTTGACATGATGTTCCTGAGCCCGGAACACTTGCTTCAAGGCCCAGTGAACTCTTCTGTCAGAAGATATGAGGTTTTCGAGTTAAAACGGGTATGATGGGTGGATGCCTTGATTGTTTTACAGTAATATGCAGTGTAATGTTCGATGTGTCAATTGTTTTCCACTCTCTGATATGTATATAATAATTAGATAAAACAGGTCAAAAAACCTTTACCAACAATCAACCACCACTCATTCCAAAGGGTGCATCCGGTGGGAGGCGAAAACCATAGGAGGAAAATAGTGTCAGTAGAAACAATATCTACAAGTTATCCACCATTAATAGATCCAGCCTCATATTACATACTACTCCTAACCGACGGAACAAAAATACAGATAGACGCTGGGGCCAACCCCAATCCGCCTAAAACAGCTAATACTGTACTAGCAACGCACTGGCACTGGGACCACCTATACGGACTCGTAGGCGCACCACCATCAAAAGTATACATTTCAAAAAACAGTTTCCAACTCGTAAATGGTCAATTAGCACTCAGCCGCATGCAGAACGTCATAAAAGCGGTCATCGGAGAACACGCGTGGGAGCCAGTAAAAGAAGCAGCTGAAGCCTTCGCCTCCAGATACGATGAGATACGGGATGCACTTCAATCAAAACACGAGGTGATCTTCCTAGAAGAAAGCGAGGACCCCCTACCCTTGGGATTCAAAGTACTAACCTGTCCTGGACACTCAGATGATCACTTATGCTATCTCAAAGATACCCATATCTTCGTAGGCGACAATGTAGTATACCCCGGAGCAGTATCGCTAACACATCTCCTCAAATACAGAGAAACCATTGCAAAGATCCTAGCCGAGCCCAACTGGAAAACCCTCTACCCGGGACACGGGAAACCCATTGGAAGACAGGAAACACTAAAATGGTTTCTAAGAACATACAAGTCAAAAGAAAAACGCATGTGCCGACTCTCCCTACTCCTCGGCAAAGGAGTGAAGCTAATCGAGGCCCTAAACCATATCTACGGGAAACTCGACGGGATACTATACTATGTGGCCGCTAGAAGCCTCCTCGGATACATACGCGCGCTAGAAGACGTGGGGCTCGTCGAGGTCGACAAGAGCGTGAGCCCATGGAAGATCAAGCTTAAGGACTAGAGTATATAGTCTTCTCCAACCAAACTTATAACCAGACATGAAATCCTAGGGTGGGATGTAGCATGGTCAAACAACACCCTCTCCGAGAACTACATATTTCCATTGGAGCCCGGATGGGCGTATTTGCCGGCTGGGAAACACCGATTTCGTATACCAGCGTAATAGACGAGCACCTAGCAGTAAGAAACTCGGCCGGCGTTTTCGACCTCACCCATATGGGGCGAATACGAATTCGTGGACAAGGCGCTACAGAACTATTAGACAAGCTAGTCCCCAAGAAAATAACGAAGACCCAGACAAACACGATGCCGGGACCTACAGCGCTACTGAACGGCGACGCCGGGTTCATCGACGATATAATGCCCTACAGGCTAGGCGATGACGAGTGGTTGCTAGCCGTCAACGCTTCTAACACTGAGAGAGATATAGAGTGGATTCGTGCATGGAGAGATCGTCTGGGATATAAGAACGTAGAAATAATAGATGAAACACTATCC
>WAOQ01000030.1 GCA_015521205.1 Desulfurococcales archaeon | reverse complement strand
CTAGTTTACCTTATGCAAGGCAAACTGGGACCCGATTGGAAGGATATTCCAAAATTCGGAATTTCCGAAAAATTCCTCATTAAGGCTATATCAAACGCTTATGGTGTTTCAGAACGAAAAGTAGTAGACCAATACAAGCGCCTGGGAGATCTTGGACGTGTAGCAGAAGAACTAGCTAAAAATAAACCCAAAACCGGAACAGGCGTCCTTGCGTGGTTTTCTGCAGGTACATTGGAAGTTTTGACTGTTTCAAAGGTCTATAACACGCTCTATAGGATAGCAGTATTACAAGGAGAAGGTAGCCGTGACATGAAAATACGCCTTCTATCGGGACTATTAAGGGAAGCTAAACCGCTGGAAGCTCGATATATTGTGAGGATAGTAGAGGGAAGGTTAAGGCTAGGCGTCGGAGACGCCACTATTTTAGACGCTTTAGCAATAGCTTTTGGGTCGGGAGCATCGGATCGACCGGTAATCGAGAGAGCTTACAATTTACGTGCGGATCTAGGGCTCATAGCGAGAACCGTCGCAGAGCAAGGCGTCGAAAAGTTAAGGGATATAAAACCAATAGTAGGCGTACCCGTAAGGCCTATGCTTGCAGAGCGACTCAGCGATCCCGTGGAAATTCTTCGCAAGTTGGGCGGTAAGGGTATAGTAGAGTATAAGTATGATGGTGAAAGGGGTCAAATCCACAAGAAAGGGGATAAAATCTGGATCTTCTCCCGAAGGTTAGATAATATAACTAGAATGTATCCCGATGTAGTTTCTATGGCCCTTAGCCATATCAAAGCAGATGAGGCGATAGTTGAGGGTGAAATAGTCGCGATAAATCCTGATACTTTAGAGATGCTTCCATTTCAAGAACTCATGAAAAGAAAACGTAAGCATGATATTCATATTGCTATGAAAGAAATACCAGTAGCGGTTTTCCTTTTCGATGCAATTTACGTGGATGGCAAGGATCTAACTCAGAAGCCCTTACCTGAGAGACGCCGTGTTTTAGAAGAAATCATCGATGAAGATCAAAACTGGAATATAGCAACGTATATGGTCACATCAGACCCAGAGGGGTTCATGAAATTCTTCCTTAAAGCAGTCGAAGAAGGCGCAGAAGGCGTGATGGCAAAGGCTATTCATGAAGATTCTATATATCGTGCTGGTTCACGAGGCTGGCTTTGGATAAAGTTCAAACGGGACTACAAGAGCGAGATGACTGATACAGTTGATCTAGTAGCAGTAGGTGCTTTCTATGGGAGAGGACGTCGCGGAGGCAAACTTGGAACACTCTTAATGGCTGCCTACGACCCTAACACAGATACGTTTAAGACGGTATGCAAGGTAGGATCCGGCTTTACAGACGAGGATCTTGATAAGATGTATGAACTCTTTGAACCTTACATAATACCTCATAAACACCCACGAGTAGATAGCATGGTAAAGCCGGACGTATGGTTTGTACCGGCAAAGGTCGCTGAGATAATTGGAGCTGAACTCACTTTATCACCGGTGCATACATGCTGTTGGAATGCGGTGAGACAAGGTGCAGGTATCTCTATACGTTTCCCACGATTTTTACGTTGGAGGGACGACAAGGCTCCAGAGGATGCAACTACAGCGGATGAATTATTGGAAATGTATAGGAGGCAGTTGAAGAAAATTGCCGAGGCGTAGACAGAAAAGTTCACGGAACACCAAGCTAGTTTCGCGAATAGCAAGGGAGCGTATAGAAAAACTGTATTCCCTAGCGGTCGAGGAGACGCATAGCGGCAATTATAAGTATGCACAGCAGTTGATGGAACTAGCTAAAAGAATTAGCATGAAGACTAGAACTAGGATACCCCGTAAAATAAAAAGATGGGTCTGTAAGAACTGTCTTGTACCACTAATACCTGGGCGCACAGCCAGAATACGTATTAGACGTGATGGACGCTCCTCTAGGGTCATAGTTCGTTGTGAGGTTTGTGGCTGGATACATCGTTACCCGTACAAGCCGAAGAGGAGAAAGGTTAACACTATAAACTCCTCAACCTACGCTGATAAAGAGTAGACTTAGGGTGAGGAGAAATGGTAAATAAAGAGCACTTTCACCAGCGGAAAGCTGAGATAAACATAGGAAAACGCGGGTTAGAAAAGCCAGTTATCGAGGAAATAAAGAAACGTCTTGAAAAACATGGGATAGTGAAAGTAAAGATTCTAAGAACCGGTATAGTGGCAAGCGGACTTGAACGGCGGGAACTTGCGAGAACCGTTGCCGAGGAGACCGGTGCGCGTCTTATAGGTATTAAGGGACGGACATTTATTCTTGCAAAAAAGAAAAAGCGGGAAGCAGAAGGTGAATAACGCTAATATAGGTCTAGCGACACGGCGTTATGATAGCGTGAAGATAGGGGTGGAACCTGCATGGTGAATGCTCTGGAAGCACCAGCCGACGAGTTGATCAAAAGGGTTGCAGAAAGGCTCAAAAAAATGAATGAAATAAAGCCACCAGCATGGGCTCATTACGTTAAAACCGGTGTTCACAAGGAGAGGCCTCCAGAACAAATAGATTGGTGGTATGTAAGAGCTGCATCCATACTCCGGAAACTCTACAAGACGGGTAAACCTGTGGGTGTGGAGAGGCTCAGAGTGATTTATGGTGGTCGAGCGAATCTTGGTTCGCGTCCCGAACATTTCCGTAGAGCCAGCGGATCTATAATAAGGAAGATTTTACAGCAACTCGAAAAAGCTGGTTTAGTGAAGAAAGTAAGGGGTGAAGGGAGAATTCTAACTCCCAAGGGGATTAGCCTGCTTGACAATACTGCTTATGAAATACTCAAAGAATTAGCAGAAAATCAACCGGAATTAAAGGTGTATCTAGAATAATAAATAATATTTTAGACCTCGCTTTTCCTCTTTGAAAGATGTTTTGTATTCAAAGGTTTTTGCTTTAAACCCTATCAACCTGTTACACTATACAAGTGATGTGGAGGTGTTGAAACATGGCATATGGTGTCGATGATGAAGAGCTTGCGGAGATACGTAGGAGAAAGATACAGCAGATGAGAGAGGAAGCTAAGAAAGCTGAACTCGAAAAACAGTTGGAGGCACAGCGTCAGGCAATCCTACGACGAATTCTCACAGAGAAGGCACGTGAGAGATTAAACAATGTGAAACTAGTGCGACCGGAGCTCGCTCGTCTGGTTGAGGATCAATTGATAGCACTTGCTCAGTCGGGGAGGGTTCAGCTTCCGATAGATGAGGATTTGGTGAAAAACATTTTGGCTGAGCTATATTATAAGACTCATAGGGAGCCGAAATTCCGTTTTGTTAGGAAATAGGTTTTAATCCCGACTATACAGGGTGTGTAATTAATAGCTGTGTGGTGGACGAATATGGCGAGGAACAAGCCTCTAGGTAGGAAACTAAGGCTTGCAAGTGCAACGAAATCGAATAATCCAGTGCCTGTTTGGGTGATCATGAAGACGTTGCGGAAGGTTAGGTATAACTATAAAATGAGAAATTGGAGAAGGCAGAAATTGAAAGTTTAATGGAGGTTGGTAAATGATGGCAGATAAGGATAAGGAAATAAAAACTGTAAACTACATAGTAAACCTAGCATCCGTATATTATGGGAGACGGACAAACAGGGCTGATCGTGCAGTTAGACGACTAAAGAGATTTGTGGAAAGACACTTGCGAAAGGATAACATTACAAAAGTCATAATCACTAACGATGTTAATAACTATATATGGAGTAGAGGGAGGGAGAAGCCACCACGGAAAATTGCAATAACAGTTAAAGTGTTCAAAGATGAGGACACCGAAGAGAACTATGCTGTAGTCTTTCTATGGCGTAAAGGCTTCCAAAAACGATCAAATATACCAATTGCCGAGAAAGCTCCCGCTTAGTGAAAAACAAGCTTATAGCTATTATTGACAGTATTTCTTCCAAAATCACTTGTCGCGTACATGTAGTTAAAGGTAACTCCTTATAGACCCTGGTATGTTCTACTTTTACAATAGATGGGCGGGTGATGAAATAGTGTCAAGCAAAGAAAGTAGTTTTCGAATAGAATATTTTGAATATAAGGGTAGCCCTAACATAGGGGTTTTCATTTATGTAAATGATCATTTTGCATTAGTGCCTCCCGATATGGATGAACGATCGATATCTCTCATACGTAGCACATTAAACGTTGATGTTTACAAAACAACAGTTTCTGATACTATACTATTAGGGGTAATGATTGCTGGGAATAGCAAAGGTATACTCTTACCTAGGACGATAGATGAGAACGAATATGTGCTTTTCAAAGATCTAGCACAGAAATATGGTATAGAAGTTGATATATTACCCTCAAGGAATAACGCGGTGGGAAACCTAGTACTAGCGAACGATAACGGTGCAGTTGTTTATCCAGAATTGGAAGAGGAAGCCTTGGAACGGGTTTCGAGCGTCTTGGGGGTAAAAGTATGGAAACGCACGATAGCTGGCATCCCCACAGTAGGAGGTGTAGGGGTAGTTACAAATCGGGGTGGCATCGTACATCAAGAAGCAAATGAAGAAGAGATAGAATTTCTAGAAAGAGCATTCGGCGTTCCCATAGGGACTGGAACGGTAAACTTTGGTTTTTCATTTGTAAAAACCGGGTTCGTAGCGAATAAATATGGGGGTTTGGTAGGAAGAGAAACTACCGGACCCGAACTGGTAAGAATACAGATGGTGATGGGTGAGTAGCCGTGTCTGAAGTAAAGATATTTCGTGTAACTGGACGTATGCTATTAAGCCCGGACAAGTTTCCGGAGTGGAGGAAATTCGCGATCGAAGTTAGAGCTTTGAATGAGGAGCAGGCAAAGGAGAAAGTATACTCAGAGCTAGGTAGTAGGCATAAACTTAAGAGGACGCTAATAAAGATTGAGGACGTCAAAGAAATATCGTTAGAAGAAGCAACATCACCATATATACATCATGTTGCCGCGTTAAAGGGATGGGATCCAAAATGAGCAGACCTACTAGAGTAGATATTGATCCACGTGAGATCGTGGCACGACTTCAGGCAATAGAATCAGAAATTAATATGCTGAGAACACAGATAGCTGCAGTTAATGATGAAGTATTAGCCCTTAGGATGTCCAAAGCTAGTGTAGAAGCGGCAGAAGGCGGATTCGAGGAGGTATTGGTTCCAGGGGATCCTAAAGGAAACATTATGTTGAAAACCAGCGG
>WAOQ01000029.1 GCA_015521205.1 Desulfurococcales archaeon | reverse complement strand
CTATAATCGGGAACCAGTACAGTATCGGTTATGTCGAGTTCGCCTATGCACTGAAGAATAACCTACGGGTTGCAGCCTTACAGAATAGTGAAGGCAACTTTGTAATGCCATCCCCTGAGACCGCTCAAGCAGCCGCATTAGGAGCCTTGTCCGCGGCGCCAAATACACCTGAGGGCGACTGGAGCCAAGCGTTTGACGCGATAATATATGCTCCCGGACAGGATAGCTATCCCTTGACAAGCTGGTCATTCCTATTCTTCTATAAGACCTACAGTAGCCCTAGTAAAGCCGCTGCCGTGAAAGAATTCATAGCATACATTAACGGGGAAGGACAAAACCATATCATCCAGGGATATGTTCCCATCCCCGACGAGATTAGGAACATTAACCTCCAGGCTCTCAACCTGATATCTACCGGCTGATCCCCGGGGGGTGTACCACTTAACGTCTCCCTGGGAGGGGACAACGTGTGCCTGAAATGGCGAAATCGGATAAACGGTTTTTCTACAGCCTTGTACCGGCGGCTCTAGTCTCCTCCTTGATCCTGGTTCTATTGTTTATCGTGCTCATATACTATTCTGCCCCGGCTTTCAAAGAATACGGGTTCCGAATATTTACCACGAAGACGTGGAGCCCCTCGGAAGAGAGTGCTAGAACGAGCGAGTATGGCCTATTTATCCCTCTGCTAGGGACGCTGGTCTCGGCCATCATAGCGGTTGTGCTGGCACTCCCCTTCGCCATATCCACGGTGATCTTCACAGAAGAGGTTATACCCAAGGGGATGAACAAGGTACGGGAGACCTTCTCCACGCTAATAGACGTTATGACCGGGTTGCCTACGATTGTGTATGGGTTGTGGGGATTGGCTATTCTGGCACCGTTCCTACGCGACAACCTGTATAACCCGCTATACGCTGTACTGGGTTCCATACCTTTATTCTCCTGCCGCCCAGTCACTGGTACAACTATCCTGACCGCAGGTATCCTCTTGTCGATGATGATAATGCCATTCATGTACTCTGTAATCAGGCACTCCTACAAACGTATACCAGCCATATATAAGGAGGCAGCATTAGCCCTGGGAACGACGAAATACGAGTATTCCAAAATTATGATGGGTATGGTCAAACCATCCATACTGGCTGGGATACTGATAGGATTCGGCAGGGCCGCGGGGGAAACAGTCGCGGTGGCCCTAGTAGTAGGCAACACCTTCAACATGCCCTCTTGCCTCCTTTCCTCATCCTATACTATCTCAGCCTTGATAGCAAACCAGTTCGGTAACGCCGCGCTATACCCCTATATGATCAATGTTCTGGTCGTTGGCGGCCTTATACTATTGTTGATAGGCATAGTATCCAACATACTGGGCATAATGTACTTGAACAGGGTGAGGTACACTGCCTGACATTCGCAGAGTCAAAGAAAAGCTCTTCGAGGGCGTCGTAATAGTATTATCACTCATAGCTATAGCCCCACTCTTCCACATACTGGGAAGCGTGCTAGTGAAAGGGGGGGAAGTGATCCTACGAACGGGTATCAGCTTCTTCACCGATACACCCGCATACCCCGGCGCCGACGAGGTTGGAGGGATAGGACCATCGCTTCTCGGAACCATGTGGTTGGGGATAGTTTCTACGGCGATAGGTATCCCCCTCTCCGTGCTAACCGGTATATTCATTGTAGAATTCAGAAACCACAAACTAGCAAAGATAACCAAGGTATTTACCCACTCACTATTAGAGATCCCGACCGTGCTTATCGGCATGCTTGTCTTCCTCACCATCGTCGTGCCAACCGGCCATTATAGCCTCCTAGCCGGTAGCATTGCACTAGTCATTGTAATGCTACCATACACTATGTCGTACCTTGAACGTGCCCTAGACGAGGTTCCTAGAACGTACAAGGAGGCGGGGTATAGTATAGGTATGACTCGAAAACAGGTTGTCTTCAAGGTAGTATTGGGAATAGCGAAGCCCGGGGTAGCTGCAGGATTACTGATAGGGGTCGCCAAGGGGATCTCGGAGACGGCACCCCTCCTATTCACTATTGGAAGTGCACGGGGAGATTTTCCTGTAAGCCCGATGGATCTAGGCAAGCCGGGTGATGCTATACCCCTCCTAATATTCCAGTTTATACAATCACCCTATGAGAACTGGCATGACTTGGCTTGGGGGGCCTCCTTCGTGCTGACCGTGATAGTTCTGGTGACTTTTGCCTTGGTGAAGCTAGTTGTTAGGGAGGTGAAACTATAACGTGGCTGAGGAGCTCTTGGAGGTTAGGGTAGAGGATCTAAATGTGTGGATAGGGGACAATCATATACTGAAAGACGTGTATATGAGGGCCGTGCCTGGAACCGTGACGGCTGTGATGGGGCCTAGTGGGAGTGGTAAGAGCACGCTCATTAGGGTTATAAATAGACTGATAGATCTTGTGCCTGGTTCAAAGGTTAAGGGCCGCGTGATGATAGGGAAGATTAACGTGTTGGAGTCTGATCCCTATATGGTTCGTAGGAGGATAGGAATGGTTTTCCAAGAGCCAAACCCGTTTCCCCACATGACTATTTATGAAAACGTCGCTATTGGGCCTCGGCTTCACGGGCTGGCTAGGGAGAGGGAGGAGATCGATAGGATTGTTGAGTGGGCGTTAAAGAAAGCCCAGTTGTGGGACGAGGTCAAGGATAGGCTGGACGACTATCCCTACCAGCTGAGCGGGGGTCAGAAGCAAAGGCTTAGCCTTGCGAGGGCGTTGGCTTTGAAGCCGCGTGTCCTCCTGCTGGACGAGCCCACCGCTAATATCGACCCGGTATCCACGGTGAAGGTTGAACGTTCGATCATAGAATATGCTAAGGAAAACATGGCTACAGTGATTATAGTGACTCATACACCTCAACAGGCAGCTAGAATATCGGATAATATACTCTTCATTTATGAGGGCCGTGTAATAGAGTATGGCCCGACACGAGAGGTAGTCCTCCACCCGAGGGAGGAGCTCACCAGGAAATTCCTGGGAGGCGAGGTTTGATGGGTATAGATCTGGCTCGAAGGGATCTGGATTTCATGTATCACAACCTAGATAAGCTCTACGAACTGGTGTATCGTACACTAAGGGATACGGTCGAGAGGATTAAACGCTGGGAGCCTGGAAACTTGGACGACACTATTTATCTTGTCGAGTCGATGATGAACGTAATAGAAGAGCAGGCAACTTTCTTCATAGCTAAATACCAGCCTCTAGGCCCCGAGCTTTTCGAGGCTAAGTCCCTTATTAGGGTGTCATATGATCTCTACAGGATCTCTAGGTACTGTAGGGAGATCAACCGTGTCATAGAATACATGAAGTGTGAAGGAAAAGAGTTCCGGGCAAGTAAGGAGACGGTTGAAGCTGCAGAGCTCACGTTGAAGATGTTAGAGTATTCTTACAGGGCCTACAGGGACGGGGATGACTCGTTGAGAGAGCGTGTGGCTGAGATGGATGATAGGATAGATAAGACGTACACTGATACTTTGAAGTATGTTGCATCAGTAGAGAAGATCACGCCGCTGGAAGTAGCCGATCTCCTCATCGTTAGGCATTTGGAGAGGATAGCTGATCACTCAGTGTATATTTCTAGTATAAAGATAAGTCGTTAAACCTTTTTGATTCTAAAAAACTCGACATCAAATGTTCAACTAGAACCCTCTTGGTCACTCGGCGATTGTAATTGAACAGTGATGTATATCCGCACTTCATCCCATGTCAAGGATGTAACATTTGGTATACCATCCAAGGCACGTGGCACAGTGTTAACTATCTTTATAGTATAGTTTTCCGTGGGAGGTACAAGGTTCTCGTACAATGTTAAATTAATCAGGGTAGCGGAACCCTGGAAAGAAGCGCTAATATATCCTGTATCCATCGTCGCTTTTGCCGTGTCGACCGCGATTCCAGCATATGTAGATGAGGCCAAGTTTCCATACACATCTACCATAAACCGGAGCAACGGGTTTCCTATTATAGCATTATATCCGAGAGTCATATCGCTATCCGAACTATCTATTTCGAAATTATATATGACGTTTCTACCTCCCCCGTAGTCATCTGGTCCATATGAAATGGTAGTTATTTCCGATATTCCCGGTGCATACGTGGGAGGTTCTTCAACTGTCTCATTTGCAACCATGTAGAACGTGTCGTCACTGAAAAACATATTTAACGTAAGGAGTGGCGTTATTACTGTCCGTGGCACGATTATAGTGTATTCTCTGCCGCCACAAATTATACTTCCTATTGGATCCCAGAATGTTACAGCAAAATCGCCCTGCGTATAAATTTCTCCATACACATAAAACCCTACCTTGCTATTGGTCATGTAATGTCTGGACTGTTTACCCATGATATCTACGTTAGTGGAAGCAGTTGCACCTAAGAACAACCCATTTACCAACATACCGCTTGCGACTCCTAAAGATTCAGAATGAGCAACAGTGGCAATGACCTCAAGAATATGCTTGCTATTATATGTACCTACAGTGTTGCTTATCTGATATTTGAAGAGAGGTATATATCCAGAATATACTGGGTAGCCAATAGGTTCTCCTATCCTGTTGGTTAGGGAATCATCCCAACCAGACTCCGAATAGCGTGTGAAAGCTCGAATAAGTGCATCCATGTCGATTGAGGATGCTGGACCACTATTTCCATATAACTCGTTATTATAAGCATAGTTTGCTATAACGGTTATAGCGTCGTTTAAGTAGATATCACTTGATACGTAATATACAGCAGCCACGAGTCTATCTTTGAATACCTCCCATGCAATCGCGTCACCGCCGTTAATAGGGGTTTTTACCCTGTTGCGCCACCACTGGGGAGTATCTTCGTTAGCAACTGGATGAGAAGGGTTAAAATTATAGTATATTCCCTGAGTTATTTCTGTTCCTAGGTTGCATGATTGTGTTGTTATTAGTTGCTTTTCCCAAGGTTGGAGTTGGAGGTTGCTTGTAAATGTTTTGTTGATCTCGAATATGAGGCCCAGTTGGCGCATGGTGGGTATATCTTTTGAAGAGATGGTAAGTGAATCCGTACGTATTGCTGCGAGAGGGTCTTGGAGCAGTATCTCATGTATTTCTGTAATGTTATCTATTCCCATATTTTTATAGATTATATAGGGAGAGGGTATTATTAGGTTGACTGTTTTATGGTTGTTATAATCTGTTAGGATAACACTTATTGCTGGAGACGAGACAGCGTCTCCTTTTATTAGCTTTAGGGGTGAACTCCATACTTTTTCTGGTATCTTAAAAACGATCTCTAAACTGTCAAAACTGTTTTTTACGGTGGGTTGAAGGGCTGGAACCCCTGGTATTGAAAGGGTGGCCGATGAAACAACAAATGACTCGTATCCTATCATTCTAAGGGCATCTTTATCGATTTTTAGGGTAAATACGGATGGCCGTGCCTCAGTTTTGATTGTTTCTATCGAAACCATAGATAATAGTATTATTACCAATATAAATGATATAAATACGTACAGGTGTTCCCTCAATTCACCTCCCCTTTAATAATGCTTCCCATGACCTATCTTACAATCTAGTATTCATAATATATTATAACTATTTACATTAATATAATACTAGCGTTGGCAATCGCTGGGAATGATGGTTCAATAGAGAAAAGGATTCCCAACATACGAGACAAGGTTACGGGTATCAATTCTTTTCAGTAATGCCGCATAAACGTCTCGCGCCTTTATGATCCATTGCTCCCCGTTTATTAGAAGAGCATTTAACGTCGCTCCTTCCCTGATTATGGGTGGTTTAAGCCGGGCTAACCTGTAGCCTTCTATTAGGAGGCCTTTGAGAACCCATTTTGCGTAGTCCTGCTGTTTGAGTCCTTTTACTCTTCCCAGTAGATATGCTAGCCACGCCTCCCTCCAGGGCCACGGGGGGTTCCAAGCCGCGTTGTCTGTACCCCATGCCACTCGTATTCCGAGTTTGTAGAGTAGGTGTAGTTTTGGTGCTCCTATGGCGTGGAAGAGGTTGCTTGAAGGTGATATTGCTATTGCGATGTTTTTTTCTGCTATGAGTGTCAGATCTTCCTCGGATAGGTGGAGTCCGTGTACTATGTAGTCGGGCGTGCCTGTTTCTAGGAGTAGTTCTAGGTCTCCCTGTTTTCTGGTTTTGGGTGTTTCGGCTATGTGTGCTGATACTGGTATGTCCTTTGTTTTGCTGATTTGGAATATTCTTGTTAATTCTTTCTTAGTATAATTTAGGGGGGATGGTAGTCCGAATCCATGGCATTCTTCGGCTGTTTCCTCCGGGTTTTCACCGGTTGATGGGCGTCCGTGTAATAGTAGTTTAGGTGGTAAACCGGTTTTTAGATGGGCTTGTCTTGCGAGTCGGCATCCTCGTGCCCCACCTTCCCGGTAGTCTATTATTATTCCCGTCCCCGCGTTTCTTGCTTCTTTTAGTATTTGTGCATAGTTGTCTATGAATTGGTTGTCGTCTAGTTGTCTTAGGAGTTGATGTTTTAGGCCGTTTGGTGGTTTGACGAGATCTTCGAGTGGTAGAATAGTGTTGTATTCGGGGAAAGCGGCGTCGCCTAGGTGGGTGTGAGCGTTGGCGGGGGCTGGTACAAGTATTAGGGAGCTACTGCCGAAGTGTGGTTCTTCGCAGGGGGTTTTCTCGATGCTCTGGATCGTAAAGTTTTCGTCGAGGTAGATGCATACTTCTCTTGCGGGTTCTAGTGTGTCGCCTAGCAGTGCTAGTCCTACGTGTAGTGGTGTTGTATTCATCTGTGTTCCCCGGGCTAGTTTGTCAGCGTTGTGGGTGGCTGTGTTGTCTAGGGGTTGAAAAATGTAGGTTCTATGAGTTTTATCGTTTGAGGGAGGGTTAGAGAAAGTATGGGTTGTATTGTTTACTCTTTTCCGAGTCCTTTGTTGATTAGTCTTCTTAGGTTTGCGGTGTCGAATACGTTTCCTGTTATCTTCATTTTCCCTGTCATGAAGGCCTTCATAGCGTCTAGTTCTCCCTTCAACACGTCTTCTAGGACTTTGCGGCTCATCTTGAGGGTTGCTATGGGGCTGGGATGTTTACCTTCCTCTATTTTTAGTTCACCATTAGCTATTTCGAGGTAGAACTGGTCTCCCTCATCGGTTTCAAACTGGTATACCTTCTTCCAAGAGGATATCTCGGGCATGGCGGATTTGGCTTTCTCAAATATTTCTTGTATCATCTTCTTATATTCTTCTAACGTCATGGTTTTCCGACCTCCACCCTAGTGGGTAGTGGGAGGCGGGGATTACCTGTGGTTCCCCGGGAAAATAGTTACTTTAGGAGCCTTTCTATATATGTGGTTGTTACCTAGGCTTTAGAAACATAGGGTTATTCTGGGAAGAAATCTGGGGAGGGTTAGAAGATTATTCCCTTGTATGTCTCCCTGTAGAGGGGGTGGTTCTTGATTATCTTCCAGTATTTGGATCGGTTGTATTTGGCTCCTGGGCCTAGCCCGCCTTGCTTCTCCATTTCCTTGTATTCCCTGTCTGATATCTTGTATTGATACTGTACATGGTCTCGGTAGAGTTCTGGTATAACGTTGAAGGCACAGAAGGGTACTATTCTACCGTCTGGCATTAGGTAATGGATGTTGCACCGGCGTACCCTTGTAACATCGTAGTTATATGGATCCATGAAGTGCATCATTCCTAGGAAAAGCATGTTGTAGTGTAGTTCGCCTAGGGCTTCATAGTTTCTTTTAACGAATATGTTCCAGAGTATCTTTGAGAAGCTCATGCCCTGTGGCATGTTTCCTGTGTCAACAAATTTTCGGAGGTCGACCATCATTCTAAGAGCCTTCAGTTTAGCGCTGGTGGCGCCTAGGACGTCTATCCGTTTCTCGTCGAGATATTCTATGAATGCTTCTACATCGAAGAAGTCCGTTATTGGTATGTATCTAACGGGTATTCCTTCGTCGTCCCTCTCAACGAAGATATACGTCGCGGCGCCGCACATAGGGTGATTTGACATACAGAACTGTTCCGAACCTGTGAGTGCCTCGACGAACTTGGCGAATTTGGCAGCTACTGGTATGGGGAACCATGCCTTCTTTGGTATCATGCCTTCGGTTTGTTCTTCGATCTTTGTTATGGCGTCGGCTATAGTTATCCTTAGCTTTTCGCGTTCGTGTTTTTTCATCTGACCGGTCAGCGATACCGGCTGGAAGTTTACGGCTCTCACTATGTCGAGGTGTTTACCGGCAAATTTGATCATTGCACCCATCTCGTGATCGTTCACGCTCTTGATGAGTGTTGGGACGAGTACCACGCTTGTCATGCCGCTCTTACGGAAGACTTCGAATATGAAGGGTATTTCCCAGTGGTTCTTCCAGTTGGTCTTAGGCGTGACTCCGTCGAAGCTCATGTAAACCGTGTTTACACCGGCTTGTCTGAGGGCTCGGGAGTACTCTATAGCTTTCTCTGGATCTTGGAAGTAGAGTTCGGCGAACTTTATGCCGTTAGTGTTTAATTGGATATGTCTTACACCCTCTTCTTTCAGCATTTTTATAATATCTACTAGATCGTCCCTCATCGTCGGTTCTCCGCCTGTTATCTGGACTGCCATTGTTACTCCTTGGAGTTTGTAGCGTTGTATCATGAAACGTATCTGTTCCATGCTAGGCTCGTAGACGTATCCCGCTTTTTCTGCGTAGTAGAAGCAGTACCAGCAGCTTAGATTGCACTTGTTCGTGACGACTAGGTTGGCTAGGGCTGTATGGTTTTCGTGCATGGCACAGAGACCGCAGGTGAAGGGGCAGGGTGCTCCTACTCCATTGTAGGGGTGTTTTATACCCTTTCCTGTCTCCTCGTATTTGAAGAATCTGTGGTATAGCTGAGCGTCCCCGAAGTAGAGCTCCTCTGTTTCACCGTGTTCGGGACATACTTTTCGTATGTATACTTTACCGTCTCTCTCGAAGACCCTTGCTGGTAGGAGTCGGTAACATACGGGGCATATGCTGGTGGTTATTTTTAGGTGTTTTTCTCCTTCGCGGAGGGGTGGTACTGGCCCGCCTACCCCTATCTTCCTATCTGCTATTTCGATGTAAACATTTCCGTTCTCGCGGACAACCCTGCTTGGAGGAGGAAGTATTTTCTTTATATTAGCTTCGCCGGCGTCAACTTTCTTGACGCTTCGTAGTTTGTAAGTTGACATTGTTTCTACACCCATGAAAATGGCGGGTCGCGAGCAGTGTATTTAAAGGTGATAGACCTTTTTCCCGGGAAAAAATCCTATTCCACCACATACACGTGACCTCCTTTCCGGCAACCACATAAACCCCTCTCCACACCATAGAGAAGTGGTTTTATGGGGGGACAGCAATGCAAGACGGGAATCCTGAACTGTTGAAGCTGGCAGAAGCTATCGAAAGGAGGGCTTCATTCCTCGAGATGAAGTTCAAGGATCCTATACTAGATGTGACAAGGCATAATCTAGACGAACTATCCTCCGGGAATCGTGTACTGCTACTCTTCTTTACCGCGGAATGGTGTGGTCCATGTATCTCCTACCTAGCAACTTATAGGGATCTAGCAAGAGAAATATCGAAGCCAGGCGTCGTATTTGGTAAGGTAGACGTTGACAGGGCGGCCGACATAGCGGATAGATACAACATAGACCATATACCCAGCATAGCCGTCATAGTCAACGGTAAACTAGTAGACGTCATAATTGGCAGCACGTCTAAAGAGAAGCTGAAAGCGAGAATAGAACCCTATCTCCACGCCTAGGCCTAGATGAGCATAGTATTTCTTAATTATAATTACTGTCCTTACCATGCTTTCAATGATCCTGTCTGTATGGGGGGCGGGCTTAGTTGAATCCTGTCTATGAGCAATTCTGGAAAGCGGTTCGCGGAGAGGAGCTAGACACTTTCATAGCGTTTATACAGGAACTAGGTGGTGACGGGGATCTAGACCAAAGGTTCCTCTCCCACGGGTATCCCGCCCCCGTAAATCTCTCCCAGATACCTCTCCCAACCAGGTTTCTGGCATTCCTAGAAGAACTGGTATCCGCTCTCCTCATAGAAATCGGGCATGCGGAAAGATATGTACCTCAGAGTTGTCGCGGACTCCTGGCATATCTAGACGAAAGACGTGAACTAGCCTTCATGTTATACCGCGATCTAATTCAGGAGGAGAAAGAATACAGTATACCCCCAGAGAAGACTGCTAAGGCGAAGGCGTTGCTAGAAGCATATAAGACCGTTATTGACACACTACTTCAAATATGCAGAACCCGCCCTGAGACGACATCAAATGCTTAAGGCGTGGATAACGTGGAGTGGGGCACGGCATAGAGAGGTGTCGTAGAGTGGATCTAGCATCATGGAGACTACTGGCTAGAACCGTGAAAAAAGCCGATCTCGTTGTTGAGGTAGTAGATATTAGAGATCCAGTTTCAACGCATAGTTGGCGTTTGGTCGAGATGATAGATGCTCTCGATAGAGAGCTTGTCATAGTCCTAAACAAGGCAGATCTAGTTCCTCTCCACGTTGCTATAGGCTGGAAGGATAGATTTGAAGAGGCTGGGTTCAACGCCTTTTATGTTTCGGCTAACAAGAGGCTTGGGACAAGGCGTCTCCGTGGCTATATAAAACACCTGGTGGACACTATTCCCTTCACGGTCGCAGTTGTGGGCTACCCGAAAACAGGCAAGTCTAGCATCATAAATGCCTTAAAAGGGAAGCATAGCGCTCAGACAAGCCCCGTCCCAGGTAGTCCCGGATATACTAGGCATGCTCAGTTGTATAAGATAGAGCCTGGATTCTATATGATTGATACGCCCGGTGTGATACCTGTAGAGGGGGGATGGCCCGACAGCATTATCCGGGGGAGAAGTCCTGAGGAACTCCCCGACCCCGTGCCCCCAGCCGCGGCGTTGATAGAGAAGATCCTACAATATCGTCCCAATGCGATAGCCGAGGCATATGGTATCACTGAGACGGATCCCTATAAGATCATGGAGGAGCTGGCCCTTGCCCGGGGTTGGAAATATAGGCTAACCGGTGAGCCACTCATAGAGGAAGCCGCGAGAGTAATAATACGTGACTACCACAAAGCGAAGATACCATTCTATATACCGCCACAGCCCATAAGGAGACCGCGCCAGCGTTAGGCGGCGACTATCCCTCAACTAGCTGGCGGGGCTGGTAAAGGGATGACGGAATACATGGAAATGGCTAAAGCCATAGCGATGCTCTTTATTGTGATAGACCCTCTAGGTAATAGCCCGTATTTCTATCTTCTAACCAAGGATTATGCTTCTAGGGATCGGCGTAAGATTATTGCGAGTAGCGTTTGGGTGGCCCTCTTCGTTCTAGCCTTCTTTGCCGTGCTAGGTGATATAATCTTTGGCTTATTAGGTGTTACCGTCGACGATTTCCGGGTTGCCGCTGGTATCGTGTTATTGATATATTTTGCTGCCTCGATACTTGAAATTCCACTAGGAGCTAAAAGGCCGCCGGAGAACTTAGCAATAGTTCCTTTAGCGATGCCCCTCCTATCAGGTCCGGCTGCCGTTTCGACTGTTATTTATATAAAATATGTATGGGGATTACATGTCGCGTTAGCAGCAACATTGTTCAACTTGGCATTAAGCTATCCAATATTGCTTGCGGGAGAGAGGCTTTTCTCGCTATTCGGGAAGACTGGTAGTCTGCTCATGGAAAAATTAATGTCTATGATAATGGCTAGCTTCGCTGTTGCGATGATACGAGAGGGATTGGGTATCCACTGATTCCCTGAAATGTGGGTTAGTCCAAAATAATATTGGGTTTACCGCTGGGTTACAGTAGGAATAACTAGGATGATCTAGGACGGGGCCGGAAATGATGCGGGAAAGGATTGTAAGGATTATTCCATTAGCGGGATTCATATTGACGTTAATAGGCTTGACGGCCTCATTCCTTTCTTTTAGAACCTACCTGGAGCATGCTAAGACCACATATTGCGGGTTTGGTGAGGGTTCATGTACATTCCTTTATAGCGTCCCTGAAGCGAAGATTTTGGGGATCCATTTCTCCCTACTAGCTCCCATATACTTCTCCATAATATCCGTGCTACACTTGTTTTATTATCTGCGTGAAGAACCACGTGTTAAACTGGCTTTAGCTCTCCTATACTTCTCAGGCCTTGCATTCGTGCCTTATCTCATCAATGTGGAGTACACATATTCCACTGTTTGTCTTTACTGCACGATAATGCATATTGTGATTCTAGCCAATAGTATGATATTCGCGTATAGCCTAATAAAACAAGGCTGATATCAGTCACACAACGTCATAGTAGAGACGGAAACCCTGCTCAGTTTCTTCTGCCTTACAAACAGTTATACTGCCAACTTCTCTGGTATTGGAGACGTGAGTCCCCGTACAGGGTATAGCGTTTATACCTTCTATCACAACTATCCTATACAATTCCGCTCTGGGCAACCTCTTCATGTTAGGAGCGTTCAACACGTATGCATCCAGTTCTCCGGGCCTAGCATACACGACTTTTACTCGTCTATCTTCAGCAACGATTCTATTAGCTCTCTCTTCTATCAGCCTTAACATACTGGAGGAAGGTGGAAACGCTCTATATTCTGTGTAAGGTTCTGGAGGACCGTGAAGCGCGTCGATAGTCTCAACTGTTCTACCGTAAACCTCGTGCACAGCTTGATCTAGAATGTGGCCAGCAGTATGTATTCTCATTATCCTATAGCGGTGGTTCCAGTCAAGCTGGAGCTCTACATTTTCATCCATTATTTCTGTTATACCATTTTTCAGTTTTCCATAATGTATGACAACGCCGTTTCTCTCAAGGACTTTCTTAACCTCTACCTCAAACCCGGTTCCACGGATCCAGCCCTTGTCACTCGGTTGTCCGCCTCCTTTGGGGTGAAATATGGTTTTATCGGTGATAACATAGATCCTCTTGCCCCTAGTTGTATAAACGCGGAGTACACGTACGCTAAGATTTCTAAGATACATATTGTCCAGATAGATCTTCTGGGTTTTAGGTATTCCCTCTATCAGCTTGGCCAAGTCAACCATTACTAATCCCATATTTCCCTTATATCCTGTCGCAGTGTTATATGAACTGCACGTTACCTATCCTGCAACACTTAAAAATAGAGCTTCAGAAGTATACATTGGAACCGACCTTTCATATTATCTCCTCGAGGTGCCAACACGTTGGTTGACATAGTGAAACAGGAGAAAATGTTTCCTTGTGGGAACGCCAAATGTCATGGCATAATCTACAAGCCTGCTGGAGAGGGTCCCTTCCCAGGACTTGTAATGGCTATGGGTTTTGGAATGGTCAAGGAAGCGCATGCGGACGACTATGCTCCCTTTTTCGTGGAGAAAGGGATAGCTGTTCTAGCTTTCGACTATAGGAGATTTGGACGTAGCGAGGGAGAACCACGTCAAGCGCTCTATCCAGAGGACCAAGTAGCAGATTATCGTTGCGCTATCTCGTTTCTGAAGAAACAAGATTTTGTTGATGAAGAAAGGCTTTGTGTTTGGGGGACAAGTTTCTCGGGTGGACATGTGATAACCTTGCTCGCGTTTCCACCACCCGGTATCCGTTGCGGTATAGCACAGGTGCCCAACGTCTACAGTTATAGAACAGCCTTATCATACTTTGGAGGTCTGGATCCTGTGATGATGCTTGCCGAGCAAGGCAGGGAAAGCTGTTGTAGCGGCAGACCGGCATATATTCCGATAGTTTCTAAGGATGGACCTGCGGTTATTCTTACCGAGGAAGCATACAATTACTATACCATGATCGCAACGAAGTATCCATCGTTCAAAAACAGGGTTACACTGGATAGTATAGACCGTGTCCTAGCATATAATCCCGGGGACTATGCTCATCTTGTTAGGAAACCTTTACTCATGATAATAACCACGGGAGATAAGACTACCCCGCCCGACCTGGCCAGGGAAGTGGCGTCGAGGATTCCTGGAGAACTGTCCCTCGAAGTATTTGAAGCGGGTCATTTCGATATTTACCATGAACCCTTACTCTCCCAGATCGCGAAACTAGAAGCTAGCTGGGCAGCCGAGAAGTTGGGGTGACCAACCCTATGAGTAAGTGTGAGTGGTGCCGAGTAGAGGAGCTAGGTTCTGGTGTTTACGCTATTCTAGACTTGCATGGAGGATGGTTTAGGAGTAATACTGGGCTCATTGACATGGGTGATTACACGGTCGTGGTGGATACACAGTATAATGAAATAAGAGCGAAAGACGTGCTACGAATAATTGAGGACTTGGATCTTCCGCCTCCCCGGCTAATAATTAACACACACCACCACGGTGACCACGCATGGGGGAACCATGTCTTCAACGTCCCAGCAGTAATGCATGAAAACGCCTATAGAGTTGCATCCCTCCTCAAGGACGTTGCACCGGATATATACAAACCCTTCTTTCCTCAACTCGATTTTACCGGTGCAAAATACACTCTCCCTGAAATAGTCGTCAATAATCATCTAACATTAACTGGAAGTAGGGGTGAGCTACAACTATACCATATCGGTCCAGCCCACACGGTAGGCGATATTATAGTAGAAGTGCCATGGATCAAAACCGTCTTCGTTGGAGACATAGTATTTAACAAGGTAACACCGCTAGCGCTAGATGGCACATTGAAGGGCTGGCTCCGGACACTAAACGTGATACAAGAAAAGTACAGGGACTACACCATAATTGGGGGACATGGACCAATCGCAAATAATGAAACTCTCGACCAGCTTAAGTATTATCTAGAGTCGATACTCGTGGAAACAGAAAAGCAGATCCTCAAGGGTATTACTGATCCTTTAAAGATAGCTTTGAGCATTAAGAATCCTCCACTTAGCGACTGGCGTGAAAACGAGAGGATAGTACTGAACATACAACGCGCTATAATGGATATAGAAAAACATCCACCTGGGGAACCCGTATCTAATCTGCCAGAACTAGCTGTAAAAATGAAAAAGTTCTCACGAATCTAATCCTTCACTTTTTATCTAGTAATTAGTAGATATTTCTCTTTTCCGGATTAATTCTGGGAATGCAGAAGAGATGGAAAAAGCTTTATTTTATACTGTGATTATGATAATCTGGGTATGATAACTTGAGTATGATAATAGTAAGGAGGGAACTGGAAGACTTTCTAGCCCCCGAAGGTCGTAGACTTCTCTATGGTAGAAGAAAAACAGGGAAAACATTCTATATACGATACAAGTTGAAAGACCACACTTATTTCATAGTAAAGAGGGGAGGGCTAATCTATGATCCAGAAAATCAGGCAGAATATCATTTTAGAACATTCATACCTCTATGCCGACATCTAAATAAAGTGGTTATAGACGAATTTCATAGGGCGCCTAACGAGCTATTTTATGCTATACAAGCGGGTGAATGCCCCGAAAGCATTGTACTTGTAACTTCAACACTACATTACCATAGACGGTTCACCGAGGCGTTAGACTCTCCACTAAAAGGAATGTTCCTGACAAAACAGGTCAAACTAATTTCTCCGCTAGACTTAATACGACATCCTTGGGGACGTATTGAGCCAAAATTAATCGAACGCCTCATATACTACCAAGAACCGGTTCTCATTAACAGGAAGATACGTGAAATCCTACTATACTCGGGTGATATAGCAAAGAGCTTGATAGGAGAGGTACTCTCAGAGGAAGATTATGAGGTTACCGCCAGGTACCATTACATTCTCGAAGCCATATCAATGGGTAAGAATAGGCTAACAGAGATAGCATCATACCTCTACTCAAGACACCTAATCCCGACACAGTCAACATCACACATAACAAAGTACATTGACATAATGACGAGCATCGGTCTAATAGAAAAGATCCCAGTATGGATGCGACGACGAACCATCTACAGACATCTTTCACCCTTAACCCATACCGCATACTATCTAAACGCAAAATATGGGATCTGGGACTATCCTGTAGCCGAAGATTTCATCCTTAAAGCTGGTAAAGAAGTTCTGCCACATCTTATAGAGGTGTTCGTCGAAAAACTAATATCTACCGACTGCGGGCTACGCCCGGTTAAAATAATTGATCCTGAAATAGACGTTGCCCTCCTCCGTTATAAGAAACTGGCCCTCATAGCTGAGATAAAATGGAAAAACAAGATAAGTAAACAGGAGATAGAGAAGGCTTCCCGGAAACTTACAAAATTTACAACACCACTAAAACTTATCATAACCAAGAACGAGCCACGGTATACGTCTACCGTACCCATAGTAACTCTCTCTTCACTCATCGAGATGATCAAGAGAAAACCGAGGTGTCTTTGGATCAAAGAATTGTCCCAATCATAAATTACCCTCGAGGAACAGTTTCAAAACAATATTCTCGTCCAATTCCTCTCGAAGAGTCGTGGAGGGCCCATGTCCCGGGTATAATATTGTATCCGCAGGTAATTCTATCAGCCTACGTAAGCTTCTTCTCATTATTTCAGGCGATGCCCCAGGCAAATCCACTCTACCTATGGAGCCTTTGAACAAAAGATCTCCGACAAACGCGTACCCACGTGTATACAATGTTATACTGCCAGGGCTATGGCCAGGTGTCCATAACACGACTAAGTCGATACCACCAAATGTTATTGTACTCCCTTCCTCCAAATAGTCATCCGGCGGAGGCACCTGCTCCCCGAGGGGTATTCCCAGCATTAGCATTGCCGCTTCACGCGCATTTAAAGCCAACTGCTCATCTGCCCGGTGCATAAGGAAAGGCGCCTCAAAAAGATCCTTTGCTCTAGATACGCCGAGTACATGATCGAAATGCCCATGTGTTGCCACGATCGCCTTTACTTTTACCCCATAGTTTTCAGCGTATTCCGTTATCCTTTCTATGCCATAAGGCCAACCCGGATCTATGAGTATTCCCTCATTCCTGTTATGCGCTAAGTAGCAATTAGATGCTAACGGTCCCAGCTCAAAGCGTGTTATTTCTACTTTACCAGTCATCCAGGTACCCCCGAATACTCGTTCCCTCACTTACTAGGTATTCATAGGTGCATCATACACAAAAAACATGTTGTTATCGATAATAACAATATATAATATCTCAAAACAATTCCCGATCACCAGAGGTGTTACACCATTGAAACTCCCAGTCTATGCTCAAGGGTTAACTAAAAACCTCGAACTCCAAAATACTTGCGAGGAGGTATTTCTAGGCGAGATGGATGCAGACGAAGTGCTAAACATATTATCACAACTACACAGACCGGAAGACTACGAGTACTGGGATTGCGGAATAACGCTCACGGTTGCACGCACCGACCAAGAATTTCTCATCATAACCTTCAACGCTCCGAACAGCTTTACAGTGGTCGAGAATACCGTTGAGGATCAAAAGTTCATCGGCGACTCAATGACCTTCCAAGAAATGGACAAGATACTAAGAGACTACATTGAGTCAACCCTCTAAGTCAACTCTCTAACAATTCTCTCTGAAAGCTTCCTGGTAAAGGGATTAATTAATCCCCTTATAGAAATAAATAATGCCGCTGGGGATAAATGATGCCCCACAATAGGAT
>WAOQ01000028.1 GCA_015521205.1 Desulfurococcales archaeon | reverse complement strand
CGATAGCCGTGGCAGTCCCTACCTTGCCAGCGGCGCTCTTCGCCTCCTGGGCCGTACTGCTCGCGCTGTCGGCTTTCTGCTGTGCTAGGTTCACATCTTGTTGTAGCTGGTTCACAGTGCCCTGGAGGTTATTTACTGTGGAGCTTAGGGAGTTGACCGTGTTGTTGAGGCTGGCCACCTGATCCGGTAGCTCTCCAAGGGTCTCCAATTGGGCCTGCGTTGCATTAATCTGCTGTACCAATGTTGGCACCTGTGCTTCCATTGCCGCCAACCGTGATTCTAGCTGTTGTAGCTGAGCTTGCAACTGTGTTATGTTGGCCTGGGATCCGCCTGACTGCTGTAACTGCTGAATTTCCTGCTGTAGCTCTTTGATCTGGACAGCGGTGTTATAGTATACTATCATCCTGCCAAGCTTGTCCATCACAGTGTCAACAATACCGAACCAGTGGGTGAAGTCTGGTCCCATCATAGCGGCTCCGTTTCTCCACCTTCTACCATCGTGGTGCCAGATGTAGTACCACATTATCTCCATGTACTCGTCTATCTTGTTGCTGTTGTTTTGTATACCCTCACTCCAGGCCTGCTGCAGTAGGCTGAATGCGTAGTGGGCTGTCACATTGTAGTCTACGATTACCTGGTCGTATACCATGAAGTAGTTGTCAGTCCACTGAGACGAGTGACATAGCTCACAGACGCTCTTCATAGCGTTCCTATGCTGTGCAAGCTCGTCCGTATACGTTACAGGTGCCAGCCTGGGGAAGCCAAACTGGCCGGGCTGTGGCGCGTTACCCACATTGACTTGGTATCCCTCAAAGGCAACGCCGTTCTGGAGTAGCCCTGATCCTGTCAGCTGGCTTGCACCCTTTATTATAGCGTTCTGGGTGTGATCCGGCCACTTGGGCTTGGGGTAAGAGAAGAAGTGCATCTGGTCCCATACTAATCTTGCACGTAGGTCATGGGTACCTGGCACCTTTATGGTACCGTTGGGGTCTGCCAGTGTGCTCATATGACAGACTGCACAGGTGGGTGCCCTGAAGTCAACACCCACTTTCCAGGGTAGGGCTGACCAGTTCCAGCTCTCACCTTCAGCGTCATATATGTTGCCATGCTTACTCTCCTCATAGATCTCGATATGCGGGTGGTCGTAGCCTAGGTGGCATTGTCCACAGGTGTAGGGCTTCCTAACCTCTTCTAGGCTAAAGGAATGCCTGGTATGGCATGCCGTACAGGTACCAATGCTACCGTCCGGGTCTACACGTCCCGCACCGTTGCTGGGCCAGCCCCAGTACTTGACATTGAATCCAGAGGTGTCATAGGGTACTACCAGACTGCCGTGGCACTGCATACAGGCGAAGTAGACGTATGCGTTCTTGAACGATTCATTATGCATCACAGTGTTGTTAAGCACGCCGCTGGCCGGGTATAGCGGTGATACGATGTTCTTGAAGTCCATATCGTATATCGTTCCGAACTGCTGTACTTCTGGGTCATTCGGGTTGTTCAGAAGTTTCGTAGCGTACTGCATGTACCAGGGCCAGTCGACTAGACCAATGCCTGTCTTGTTGTATACTGGAGGTAGCATCTCGTCGGTTAAGTTGTTGTCTTTAGCGTATGATACTATCTTCGAATACCACGGCTTGAGCGGCGCGTTAAGTGAGGCGAACCCATGCATTGTCCAAGTAATCTCTTGTGCTTCTTTCATGTGGCACTGACTACAGTCTTTCAACGTGACTATCGTCGTTATCTGGAATCCGAAGTGGTTGGCCACGTCCGGCCTGTTGGCCTCCTTAAACATTCCGTGACACTCATAGCATCCTACTGTGTAGTTGTAGCCTTGGAACTTGTCGGCGAGAGTTACGTTATCGTAGCCTATCGCCTCGTAGATTCCTAGGACGTCTGCCGGTATGTGCTTCGAGTGTTCGCTTTTGAGCCAGTCGTAAACTATGCCTGGAGTATATTGGATGTGACAGTTTATACATTGTTGTGTCTCAGGGCTAGCATTCTGTAGTGCCTGTTGCAACTGGAATTGTAGCGACTGGCTGTAGCTGCCGCTCGCACCGGCGAAGTTTATCGGTAGTATTGGCGAGATGATCATTAGAGCTATCAGTATGTAGGAGTATAGGGCCTTCCCCATGAATCTCACCCCGTGCACGGGGCAAAGGCCCCTAGAATTACCTATATCTTTCACAATATATAATATTTGCACAGTAAAATTTCGGGTCTGAAAGTATAAACACGTAAGTATTGATAAGAAGAAAATTATTTTACAGCCTCCCTTCTTGCTGCGAACCAATACATTAACGAGAGGACCAGGCCGGTAGCACCCATTATTGACACACCACTCCATATCAACACTGTGCCGGGCACGATCTTGTACATAACATATATCCCAGTAGTCGATATGGAAGAGTTGGCTGGAGTATAATTCTCGGCTAACAAGTAGAGGTCCACAGTGGTCTGTTCTATGAGCAACGAGGAGTTAAAGGAATCTATCTGCGAAGCCTCGGCAATCTTATAGCCCGAAGCCATTAGTGCGGTCACAGCTAATGCCTGGTCGGGTGGAAGCCTCTTTTGAACGATGGACAGGTAATAGACTAGTGGTTCATGGTAACTGTCATAGTAGCCTCCGGCGAGCGGGGGCTGAACGTTGATGTAGATGTCAGATATTCCCTTCCTTATTATCAGTGCTGGCGTGACCAAGCCATGAATACCTGAGGCCTCACCGTTAGCCTCGAACCTGATCCTAGTATGGTATTCGTCGGCCGATGGGTTTTGAACCCTGAAGGTTAGATCAAGTGAAACACCACTAGGTGCGTTGGCAGGTAACGGGAGGTCAGCCGCGTCCATGGTAGAGAAGAATTTTAGGAGTGCCTGGTTGGACAATATGGATGCAAGGTTACTGTTTAGGACGTCTGATAGAATAGTTGCTTGTCCCTGTTGTATAAGGTAGTAAAGGTAGACGCCTCTTTCCATCGGGAATGGACATGTTATAATGGTACCATTCAGGATGAACGTTCCATTATAAACATATGCTACGATACCCTCTATGGATATATGGTCACCTGCTAGGACTACCTCTCCCGCGGCTTGGTTGGGGTCTAGATACGCCACGAGTTGAGTAGCCTTAACTGTAATATTGGAAAATGTGAAGACTATGGGCTCCGTCAAGTTTATCTCGAGGTAGCGATGGAAGTTTAGCACGCCAGACTCGATTTCATCAGCGAGGGTGGCGTTTAGCCCTCCGGTTAAGTAGAATTCAAGCCATGCTCCGAGGAGGTTTCCTTGGTCTCCAAATTGTGGCGTAAGACGTATGGTAGCATTGGAGATGTCGAATGTTAGGTTCTCTACTTGTCCCTCGTAGAGCTGTGTTTCCTCGTTTGTTGTTACATCGAATAAGGCTAGGCTTATGTTCCCATGGTATATAGTGCTATTGGCTATTATCTCTTGGTTTTGTAGGCTGGCAATCATTGTTGCAAGTCGGAGTGTCTGGTTGACCATTAGGTCGTCCTTGGCTTCTAAAATCTCGTTTACAGCCGATGCTAGATCTTGGGACAAGAATGCGAGTCCATTCCTGGCTAGTACACGGGTAGCTGATGTTGGCGCGAGATTGTCTTTTAGATCGACAGTGCCCTGGTGAGGTGTGAACTGGTAGTTTTCAAGTGTCAGGTTTACCGGTCCTACACTTACATCTTCGCCGAGCGGTACGTTTACTGTCTGGAAATAGCTGTTGCTAAAGGCGTATGAGCCGCTGAGTAGGACGCCTATGAAGGCTATTGCTATACCTGTATGTAGTAGTTTTAGCAACGAGTCACGCGTTTCCGACCATATCTTTGAACGCCCTATTCTTCCTCGTGTTAGGAGCAGAAGTCTACGTATGAGTGATACGAGGAGTACGCCTCCTGCCAGCGATGCTATGGTTATACCGACCCCGGCCTTTATGTTAGTATCCTCTGCGACGCTGGGTAGGGGGGTTATGGTTCCAGCCTTTACAGCATAGGCAATCACGGCCGAGGATATTAGTACCGTGGCTAGGAATCCTTCTAATCCCCTCGTGCCTATTTCTCGCGCCAGGAAATACCCTGGGAGCCAGATAAGCGAGAAGATCATAAGTGGATATAGTACCGGGTGATAGAACTTCACACCTTCCGCCATTGTGGGTAGAGTGGCGGAGCGTCCAAGGGTGACCATCGTTGATGGTAGGTAAAGGGAGGCATATACGAAGAAGGCCATTACGGCTATTGATGCTCCTGCCGCTGTTATGGAGAGGGGGGCTGGATCCTTCTTTGTAAGACTAATTAGGTTTCTCAGTTCGCCGGTTATCTGTGGAGTCTTCAACGCTAGTTCGTACATGGCTAATACTAGAAAGATGGAGGCACCCGCGTAAAGTATGGCGCTACCCAGTTCGGCGGCGGCGAAACTGTGTAGAGGGCTCAAGCCGCTCCTCGTGACGAAGGGTGCTAACAGTGCACTGCTTACGGTTAGGTAGAGGAATGGTCTTCTTAGAGCGTTTAGAGGGCCTAGCATGTGGAGGGCGGCAGTTGCTGTTAGCCAGACAGATAGTTCTGCTGTCTCGACTGGATCCCATGCCCAGTAACCTCCCCAGCCGAAGGTTTCGTAACTCCATATTGCCCCGAACATTATGCCGAACGTGAGTGCACCCCAGCCGGCCATGAAGACTGCCATACCCTTCAGTTCCTTCTTTGTGAGTAGGACTATTAACGCACCCGCCAAGAGCAGTGCGAAGCCGCCGAAGGTTGTGAGCGGATGTGGAACTATCCAGTAATTCTTTAGTAGGGGATTCAGACCAAACCCCCCTATGCTGCGTTGTGATACGTCGAACGCCCCATTCAGCGCCGCTGAGGTTAGGGCTAGAAGGGTTATAGCTGACGCCGTGGCGCGGAAGAACCTATTGGTCTCGACTCCCCAGACCGCGTATAGGAATGCGGCGGCTATTATCGTGGTGTAAAGATATAGGCTTCCGCCGCCGCTACTCCAGGATGTCGCCAGTCTCATGTAGAAGGGTAGATCGTTATTCGCGTTTCTCGCAACCTCCTCTAACGTATAGTCGAGACGTGCGAATGGGATCATATATACGAACCATCCTATGATAAGCACCAACAATCCAGCTTTCAACATCTGGCGTGAAGACTTGGATCCGGAAATCTCGGCGAGAAGCGCGGCTAGAAGTATGACACCACCAAGGTATGGTAGTATAACCGCGTAGTGGAACCCTATATCCATGTCATAGGCACCTCTTCGACATCATATTGTACCTAGGGCATAAAGAAGTAGGATTAGGCCCATAACAGCTAGGAATAAATGGCTGTAGCGCTGTACTTTCTTACCAGTCATCCTGGCCAGTACGCCGGCGATCTTTTCTTTCCCGGTAGCGTATACAGCCAAGGCTACCGGGAAGGATATACCGGCAGTGAATGCAGCGAGAGCGGGCGCGCCATGTTCTATTCCCCCCTGTGCAATGAGGAGAAGAGCGCCTGCTACAAGGGGAAAGCTACACTGGAGTGCTAGTATACCGTAGAGGAAGCTGAACACTGTGAGACCTCGACGAGTTGATATTCCAACGTTAAGGAATGTAGGTACATCGAGGTATCCAAGTATTCCAGCGGATAAAAGTACAAGCGATGCTGCTGGGAGCAATATCGCACTGGACTCCGGAACGGCGTCTCCTAAAACCATGAAGGCTATTCCAAGTAATAGCGTCCCGGCTGAAGCCGCTACGAAAGCTTTGAATGCACCGGATAAGCCAGTCTTCTCGGATTTACCGGCTCTGGTCACCAAGGCCGACGTGTAGGCTAGGAGTATGGGGAAGACACAAGGGGAGAATGCCGCTATTAGGCCGGCGGTGAAAGCTGTTACTGTCCCGGCTAGCTGGCCGATGGGAGCCCCTCCCCCTGTTTCCTCCTGGGCGGATACAGGCGTCCCGGAGCCTCCTTGGCTAAGGCTTATCGCCATGGCGTCTAATAGGGTGGCTATCTTATAGGCCTCGTCTTGCGTTAGGTTTGACGTCGTGTTCTGGGTCATGTTAAGTATGACTTGGGTTAGCTCGGAAATCCCGCCTTGGTAGAAGCGTGATACCGTCATATTGTGAGCAGCAGCCGTGCTTATCATGGATGCGAGTATCTCGTTTGGATTGTTGTTTATCCATTCACGTATATCCTCCGTGTCGGTTGATTTGGGTAATGTATGGCATTGGCTACAACTTTTAACAGTGAGATTGAACACGTCGTTTTCCACATGTTTAGCAGACGATGTTGCCCATTCGCGCATGAGAGCTTCGACATCCGGCCCGGGGAAAGCACCTACATGTATAGAGTTAGGTGTCCCATTCACGAATACTATGAATGTGGGGGTCTCTGTTACGCCGTATCGTTGGAAAAGGTCTATCGTCGAATGGCTTAGCTTTAATACGATGTAAGAAACGTCCTCGTTGGATGTCCGGCAAAGATCTAGCCAATAGGGTTCCATTTGACGACATACAGGGCATGTATCGCTACTGAACATGACTGCTAATGGTTTGTCTGTGTCGGAGAGTCGATCCTCGAATGTTGCCGCGTCTTTTATTACACATTGGCCGCCCGAGGAAGCGGATAGAAGATATTGTCCACCGCCCCCGTTTATAATGTAGAATAGCATGAGTGCCCCTACGAGTATCCCAGTTAATAGCACTATACCTGCCTCCAGCTCCTCGGGACGCCAGCTCTTGAGCCTCAATTTGTACACCCATCGGAACGGAATACGTGTTTGAGTGTGGATAGGGTCTACCTTATAATAAAATCCCCAATTTTTGCGTGAAAAAAGAAAAGATGAATGGCTCGGGTAAATACTCGATGCGTCCTACCTTATTTCCTGACAACCCATACCATGTAGGCCAGTCCTGCCAATACTAGTATAGCCGCTACAGCTGGCACATAAGTAGCGGTACCCGGCGTCGGAGAATATGTCTGGTTCTCCTCTACGGTGGCCAGTTCAACTTTGGTCTGGTTCACCACATAGTACTCCTTCTCAGTTATAACCTGGGGTGGCGGAGGGTTGGTCTCGTTGCACTCGCATTCCTGGGGTGGCGGTTGTTGGCACGTCGCGTTAGTCTCGTTACCAGTGGTTTGGTTAGTCTCGTTGGTTGGTGGCTGTCCGCCTCCTCCGCTCGTTTGGTTGGTCTCATTTCCAGTAGTTTCATTCGTAGTAGGCTGGTTTGCCTGGAAGAGATCTAGGAAGTACTGGTGGAGGAGCTGGTATTGGTCATCCGTGAGGCTGGGCGCAAAACTCCTCATATCCTGCATTAGACCGTTGAAGTCTTTTCCATATTCTGTAAGCGCGGCTGAGTCTATGTTATCATATGTCTGTGCCCATGACGTGATAGTGCCTGTTACCTCATCCCATGAATGGCAGGCCGTACAGCCGGCGTTCTCGAACGCCTGCTGGGCCTCTTGTTCGTTGCTCTGCGAGGTAACCGTATAGGCTGTGGTTACAGCGACTATTAGCAGGGCAAGCATTATGGGTATGAGTATATGTCTCAAAATACATCCACCCCCAACCGTTTCACCGTTACGAGATAGGCGCGTATAAGTATTACGAGCAACAGGAAGACCGTGGCGTGTATACCCACGCCGACGAATATCTCCATCGGGGTAATGGTGTAGTCGGAGGGCAGTCCAAGCGGGTTGATTATGAAGCCCGGCAATATAGTTGCCAGGGTCTTCTCCGCTACGACGCCGATGACGGTGAGGAGTGATATTAGGGCTATGCTACTCTTGGAGTTCCTCATCGGAGGCAATATGCCCAGTAGAACCGCTGCGACACCGAAGGCGATCCATAGCCATGTTAGGGTGGTGAGTAGTGGATAGTGTCCTCCTAGGAAAGTCTCTATTAACTGTTGTTTCTTTAGCGGCTCTGTGGTGTACCAGAAGGCCTCGTGGACCTCGGCTAGTGTGAAGAAGAGGCCCGTGGTTAACGCTATGATTATCACGTTTAACGTTTTCTTGTAGACTGCTAAGTCTACCCTGAACCATCCCGTGCTCCACTCCAAAATATAGAGGATGAGCAGTATAAGCGCTGGTCCGCTTGCGAACGCTGTTGCTATAAAGCGTGGTGCTAGAAGGGCGGTGTTAAGGGCGGGTCTAGCTGTCAGTGCGTGGAAGATCCATGCTGTGACCGTGTGTATGCCTATCGCGAATGGAGTGCTGATTATCATGTATACAACGATGAACTTGTAGGGTAGCTTCCTCTGTTTCCTGTACACGTGTATCGTGTAGACGAAGGCAATGGCGTTGAGGATCATGTAGGTGAATATCACTATGAAGTCCCAGTCTAGCATGCTACGTTTGTTTGGGAGCAACGGCATAAGCAACAAAGCCCTCTCGGGGTGTCCTAGGTTGGCGACTATACCCCATACTGTGATTATGAGGGCCGCCACAGCCTGGGCTTCAGCGAATGCCACTATACGTTTAAACCCTTTATCGCCGAAGACGTAGGCGGCGAAACTGAATATAACAGCACTAGCCGCTATTCCGACCCAGAATGTGAAGAATGATATGTAGAGCCCCCAAGGTACGTTTTCATTCACGCCGGTCATTATGAGGCCGCCGTTATCGCTGCCCAGGAACACGGGGGCATGCTGAACAAATACCCAGAGGTATATACCATAGATAGCCATTATCGTCAGTCCGGCGAGTAGCATCTTATAAGAGCGAGGGCCGCCTAGGCCCTCGCGGAAAATGTAGACCAGCGTGTCAATAGCTCCCCGTACACCGTCTTTACTCGCCACCTTCCTCACCCCTCCTCGGAGTCTGGGCTCCTCCGAAGAAGTAGAAGAACTTGGGCTTGGTTCCGGTCTCGGGCTTCAGCACGAAGACGCCGTACTCGTCTATAACCTGGCGGATAGGACTTTCGGGATCATTTAGATCGCCGAACACCCTGGCACCTACCGGGCAAGCTTCCACACACGCAGGGACGCCTCCGTCCCTAGTCCTCTGTACACACCATGTACATTTCTCAACAACATGTACAGGGCGTATTATGTTCCCGTGTATATGCATGTTAGGGTTCAACTTTACTGGCTCTAGCTTAGGCTTGACTAGGTTGAAGCGGCGGGCGCCGTAAGGGCATGCGACGACACAGTATTTACAACCTATACATCTGTCATAGTCTATGAGGACGATTCCATCCTCATCCTTCCATGTGGCTACTACCGGGCACACGTGTACACAAGGTGGGTCTTCACAGTGCTGGCATGCGACGGGAACATAAACCTTCCCTGGCTTTGGGGCTGATATATAGTCTTTTTTGGCGTCCTGCAGTTCCGCTACTCCTTCACGGCTAACCTCCAGTACTGTTATCCAGTCCATGCCCATGTTCCATGGGGTATTGTTCTCCATCACGCAGGCATATTCGCAACGCCGACATCCTATGCATTTGTCGACGTCTAGTGCCATAGCGTATTTCTTGCCTTTTTGTGGAGGTGTGGCTTTAACGTGTATCTTAGAACATTTCTCCCTGGCTAAACTACACTCGGTGCTTCCCTCACCCTTATCCTCGCATATTATCTCGGCTGCATCCATGCATAGTCTCTTCAACTCTTCTTCTTTACGACGCGCCCGAGCTTCTAGGCTAGTCCCGTATTCTGGATGGCTGAACTTTGATTCTTCGCCAAGGATATCGTTGAGGCCTACTTTCTTAAGCATAGACTTGAAGACGTCTCTATCCATCACCGTAACATCTACTGCGGAAAGCATGGCCGCCAGGGCTAGGATTTTAATGGTCGTCCTCCTATTCTCGTCTACCCTCTTCCTTCCATTCCCGTTCTTCGACTCCACCATGGCTTATCTCCCTCTCTTATTGAGTATGGCGGCTCCCGCTATCAGGGCGAATCCCGCCGTTAGAACCGAAACGCCGCCTATCAAGATATAATCCTCGTTCGGAGGCGGCGGGCGCTCGCTTGGAGGTGGCAACGTTGTAGGAGGATACATTGTCGGGTTGTGGGGGTTATGACAAGCAATACACGGCTTCGCGGGTTCAGGTGTGTATCCATGGTCTTCTGGACAATAGTGCTGGTAGTAGGTGACACCGTTATAGCCAATCACTTCTTCAACCATTCCACCTGCACATGTGAATGTCTCGTTTCCATGCGCTCCCTTAAGGTAGCTCTCATATTCTTTTTCATGGCAGCTACCACAGAGACTGTTGATCTTCATCACCATACTATTATTGTGTAAACCGTAGAATGCTATCTCAACGCCGTTCTGCAACTTCATCATACCGCTCTCGGGGTTATGGCAGTTAATACACTGGAGACCCCTGTGGGGGCCGACTGTGAGGTTTATTCCATGGTAGACGCTCACGTTAGTCGTGGCTGAGGGTTGGAAGTTCGCGTGACAAGTTTTGCACGGGTATACGTTAACGTAATTGCTCACTGGAACACCGTTATCGTTAGAGGATGCCTGGATATGCAGGGATGCTGTAGAGGCGATCAGCAGTAAGACCGCAAGAGTCAACATTAATAACTCCTTCATCTTGGAGCCCTCTCGCAAGTCTCCCTAGAATTTTTGTATCCCACTAATTCACTCCATATACAAGGGATCCAATAAATATGTGTGAACCCGTAAAATTACGATAAAAACATGAATAAAACTGTGAACCTGTCGAGCCTCTCCACCAGTAGAGCCTAAGGGGATGCTATTTGAAACTGTTAATCGAAGATAAACTCAACGAAATCTTTGGAATACATGATGCTCCCACAGTAGCAGATAAGGGAGAAATAGAAACCCTCATTTTGAAGGCATTAGAAGAAAGCGAGAAAGTAATAGCTTTCTATAGTGATGCTTGGAAGCGCCTCCCAGTCGTCAGGAAGAGGGCCCGGGAGAAAGGGTTAAACTATCATCTCTACATGCCGGTCGACCCTTTAGAGGTTAAGCTTGCATACCCTCTAGATGCGAAGGCCTTGTTTGAGGCCAAGAAGTCGTTTATGCTATCAATAAAACCTCACCGTGCACAGAAAACGCTAAGCTTAACCAAACCGGTGAGCAGAAGAAACCTGCTCCGAAGGCCCCTAGATTCCGTCATGGTTTACAGGGCAGTACCCGTAATCGCGTCCACACCATGCTTCCAGCAGCAACACTGTAATGCGTGCATAACCAGTTGCCCCTTCCAAGCCTTATCCGGGAAGCCGCCGAGGGTGGATCCCGCTAAATGTACGTCATGTGGCCTTTGCATGGGATCATGCCCCTTCGGCTTTATAGAGATGACGGGATTGGGGTTTGAAGCCCTCGATTACATGTTAGCCGTGATCAGGAGGAATCTGGATAAGCCTGGCCATATGGTATTTTCTTGCTGGGATAGTTTACCAGACATAGCCAATTTATCGGCAAGTACACCCACGTTCTTCGTCGGAATAGAG
>WAOQ01000027.1 GCA_015521205.1 Desulfurococcales archaeon | reverse complement strand
TATCTGTATAAAGGTTTATGGAATGCTAAAATTTTACCTTAAGAAAGTACAAAGACTAGGATTACATAATATAAAAAGTTTTACTAGATATAGTGATTTAAAGCATGCTATAATTTTATAGATTATGCCGGTTCTTCCTTAAGTTTATACTAATAATACCTTTATTATTTTCTGGTTTATCACATTTCTTAGTTGTTCACCTATGGTGCCTATTTCTCCCGCTATCAGTCTCTTATGTATTGTAGCTATTTTTGAGAGTTTTAGAACTGAGTCTGTTTTAAGCCCAGTGAGATGAAACTCTGGATGTGATTTACTTATCAGGATATCAGTCTCAGGTTTGTATTTCTCTATCCTTGAGGATATGAATGCAACCACAACATCTCTACCACTATCATAGAGTACTAGTGCTGGCCGGAGTTTTCGACCTGTTAAATTGGTGAAGGGGAAATAAATTAGTACTATCCTACCTTTTAATGTCTTCCTCGGTATAGACATCTGGCTCATCCTCTAGAAATTCCCGAAGACTTTCCTCCTGAAGACGTAGGAGAGCATACTCCTCCAAGTACTCTATGAATTTGTCAAACTCATCGCTAATCACAAGGTCAAGGATGGTCTCAATTCTACGCTTAACCTTATCAACATCAACACCCCTAGGCACCTTAACAACTACCTCAGACAACACTAACACCTCTTCATTCTACATAGTAATAAACAGAATCTTATCAACATTTCTACATTTTACATACTCCTACACTATTTATTGTCCTAAAGCATACAATAAAGACTACAATGAATGATGTTCACCAATACACTAAAAATAAGTGGCGGGCCCGCCGCGAGTTTGAACCCGGGACCCCCGGCTCCGAAGGCCGACACTAATAAGGGAATGTTCCAAGAAGAGACGACATTCCGGATAGTTGGGTACGTTTTTTATACCCGTTCTCTAGTATATGGGGACAACAGGCTTAGAGGCTTAATGTCGTTAAAGCTCGGCCTATCTTGAAGCGGCTAGGATTAATATCCTCCATAGGCATAAGTATCAGTAGAGGGGGGGATTACAATTGTCTAAAACTAGTGCTAAACGAGTTGTTATTGAGGTTCCTGAGGGCCTAAGAATTCCTCCCGACGAGCTTGAGGAGAGACTCCCGATAGAGCTAGCGTTGAGGCTTTATGAGAAGGGTATAGCTAGCCTAGGCCAGGCTAGGAGGATAGCGGGTCTCTCGAAATGGGATTTCCTAGAACTGCTAGCTAAGGAGGGCGTACCACTACACTACGGTGAAGAAGAGTTGAAAGAAGACCTGGAGGTCGCGAAGAAGCTTGCAAGGAAGACAAGTGAGTAATAGGGTGGAGGAAGAGTTTCTCGTCGTCTCTAATTCAAGTGTTATTATCGCACTTGCCAGGATATTTCGTTTAGACCTCTTGGAGAAACTCTTCGGGAAAATCCTTATCCCAGAGGCAGTCTGGAGGGAAATAGCAGCTGAAGGCAAGCCTGGCCATGAGAAGATAATGAGAGCAAATTTCATCCATATAGGGAAAGCTGGTAATAGGAGGCTAGTGACTCTTCTTGAAGAGTTCGTGGATAGCGGTGAAGCAGAAGCAATAGTTCTAGCATTAGAGCTAAATGCAGACATACTACTCGTTGACGACCACGATGCAAGAGACCTTGCTAAAAAGCTGGGACTACAAGTAATGGGCACGCTAGGCGTAATAGCACTAGCCAAATATAGAAGACTAATTCCCGATGCAAAACCAATAATAGATACGCTAGTAGAAAGCGGCTTTTGGATATCCAGGAGGCTCCTTGAAGAATTCCTTAGGGAACTAGGTGAACTCTAAAGACCTTAACAAACCATCATAAGATTTAACATAAAGCATCCCGGTACCTATGGCTATAAGCAATTAACAAAGCCAGAATTCTATGAAAACGATATTAAGAGGATTGACTGCCTGGATGGCCGACCTGTTAAGTGTTCTGGTCAAACTTGATAAGTTATTGGATACATAGTAATCGATAGTCTACTAGACTATCTCCTAGGCATAACTGTGATCGAGCCCGACGACATCGACATACTAGTAAGTAAGGAAAACGTTAGGAAGTTAAACACCCTGATTCAACAAGAAAAAGACATTGATATGATTGAACCAGCAAGGAAACAAAGAGGGAGTACAATTAGGGGATTATATGGGAGAGTCTCACTGGATGAGATAATAGTAGACGTCATGGCTTACGTATAGCTTAAGTACTTAGATAAATGGATGCTATTAACATATGAAAAGCTTCTCCCATGCAAGATTATAACGGATAAGGCGCTAAGCAGACCGGAAAGGTAGGAGCTCTCAAGAAGACCACAGATAAGAAGAGATGCAGTGTAAAATCAATTACTGCATCTTAACGATCAATCACTGATTAAACTGTAATTGAACTGTGGCGGGCCCGCCGGGATTTGAACCCGGGACCCCCGGCTCCGGAGGCCGGTGCCCTGTCCTGGCTGGGCTACGGGCCCATGCGTTCTTTGTTGCAGTCCGTCTGGAGATTTGTTTGTACTGGGTTTTTGTGTTATTATTGTTTGCTTGGGCTATAGTTTGTTTTTCCTTATTTTGAGGAGTATGAGTCCGGCTGTGATTCCTCCTAGGAGTAGTCCTGCGGTGTTGGCGGCGAGGTTTATGGCCGCGTTGGCTGCTAGGGCTGGGTGGCTGGTGGCTATTGCCCATCCTGTTGTGGCTGCTGGGGGTATTAGGGCTGCAGCTATGGCTACTCCTATGAGTGCTTCTGCGACGTCGGAGGCGGATGCTATGATTGTTGCTAGTCCGAGTAGTATCGGGACTGTTAGGGCGTCCCAGGTTAGTTGTGCGCGTTGGAGTAGTTCGTTTGTGGGCGTTATTGTCTGGCCGGTTACTGTGGTTAGTGTTGTGGCTATGAGGGAGGCTGTTAGTGCTGTTGTTAGGAGGAGTAGTAGGCTGGTTAGGGCTTTGAGCATTGCGATGCGGTTTTTGGATATGAGTGTGATCGAGAAGGAGTATATTGGGGCCATTATTGGTGATAGGAGCATTGCTCCTATGATTATGTAGGGGTTGTCGTGGGCTAGTCCTGCTAGGGCGACTAGGCTGGCTAGGGCTGCGAGGGCTATCTGGGTTAAGGTTACCCTGGCCTTGTCTTCGGCTTCTTCTTTTAGGATGAACCAGGGTCTACTGGTTATGGGTGGTGGTGCGAGTAGGCTTCGGCGACTGGTTATCCGGTAGGGGGCGCCCATGCCTGCCTCGACGTCGCTTACTATTATCATATTGTCTAGACGGCGGAAGTCGAGTTTGGAGGCTAGCCTGGAGATTATATCTCCTACCGTGTGGACCGGTGCGTAGAGCGTTATCTTGCAGAGTCCTCGTTGTCCCTTTAGGGCTACGTCTTCCATGTACCAGTAGACCTTGTATGAGTCCAGGATCTCTTGTACCTTGTCGCAGGAGTTGTCGTTGGCATAGATCTCTACTTTCTTCATCGCGGTGGGCAATGGTTGTCCCTCCAAGCCCTGGGGGTGGGCTCTTTGATAACTGGTTTCATGGTACTGGTTTTCTGTTGTGTTGGGTGTGATACTAAAAAACGTCTTTAGAAGGAGGGGTTTGTATGATGGTTTTATCCGGGTTCTCCTAAGTCTTATGTTGTGTACATGGAGTGAGAAGGAGGGGGTTTATGATATGGCGGGGTATCCCATTATCGCGTATGAGCCTACGATGTCGGGGGAGACGGATCAGCCTTTGGAGTTGCAGTTGGTGGATCTGGCGAAGATGGATACGGGTGGGTATATGAGGGTGGTTCATCACAGTGGGGAGAGGGGATATCATGTTAAGCTAGTATTAAACGAGTCTGAGGCCATATCATTGTTCGTCTGGAACGTGAAGATCTTCCGTTGTCAGAACACTCTTGCGCGAAGCTATGGTGTTATCCCGATAGAGGAGATAGAAGTGGACGAGGAGGAGGGGGATACTCTCGTGGCGGAGGGCTCATACCAGCTTTCAAGGGGAGTCCTTGAGCTTATTGTTGAGAAGAGCTATGATGAAGGTGTGGTTGAGCCTGGTTATAGGTGTCGTTTCCTACTCCGCCTCCGCGGTGTCAAGGAGTACATTTCTCCAAAGCATGGTCACTCCGCTCGTCCAGAGTACTTCCTAGTAGCGTTAAAGAGTCGGCGATAACGTGTTCTAGGGGAACGGCTCGGACGCTCAAGACCTTCCTCACCGATCCCCTCCGCTGCTAGCCCTTCTGGGCGCCGGAGGGGTTTCTGGGGTCGGCGTGTGTCGTCATCGCCATAGTTACAGTATTGGGAGGCTGTGATAAAGGGTTTATCCGCCGGGCGAGGGGAAGCCCCAGCCCCCGCCTCCTCCGCCGGGAGCGGCGTTCCCCGTCTGGAGTGTTTGGAGTATCTGTGTTATTGTGTCTGGGTGTTCGCAGATGAGTGTTTTGAGGTGTAGTGGGGCTAGTGCTTGTTGGGGAATCTCAGGCGTTTTGTACTGTTTTGCGGTCGTGTTAAAGGGGATGGCTATGGTTTTCCATGGAATTATCCCGAAGGCTTTGATGTCGAACTGTAGGTATCCTTCCACTCGGATTGTAATGTTCTCTTGGTTTAGGAGGGCGTCGCTGACGCCGCATCCGAGGGATAGAAGGTCGATTTTTAGGTTGAAGACTGTCGTGGTGTTCCCGGAGGGTAGGTCGAGGTAGGGTTTGAACCCGTCTCCCACGTATTCGCCGTTTATGTAGATTCGATAGTATAGGTTTCTCACGGATACCTTTCCGTCAGGGTTGTATATGTTGACAGGAACGTCTATTGTTATAACGGTGGGGGATTCCATTCCTATATTGGGGGCAGCCGCTACCTGTGCTTTCCAGTCATCTGAGTGGGTGTAGAGTCCTGCTAGGTATAGTATAACGCCTACTATTAGTATAATGTAGATGGTGATGCGGACGTATGTGAAAAAGCGTTGGCGTTTGAGTGTTTTCTCGATTTTGGCTACCTTTTCTTGAAGTGGCTGGGAATTCGTGGCTGGTCACCCTCTCTTGTATCCTATCATGCGTAGGAACTTTATCCGTTCCTTCTTGTCTTCTTCTCCTTCGACGCCTAGTGGCGTGTACCCGTCTATTACCCCGAGTAGTCCGCGCCCTTGCTCGGTCTCGGCTACAATGACTTGTAGAGGGTTTGCCGTGGCGGCGTCAATGGATACGATTTCCATGACATGTTTAATCCTGTTGAGAACGTTTATGGGCCATCCGTCCTTGATGTATACGACAAATACGTGTCCTGCCCCTATTTTCTTGCATGCTTCGACGGCCATGTCCTCGAGTTCCTTGTCGTTGCCGTCGTGGCGTATGAGCCTTTTCTGGCTCGCCTCGCAGAAGCCTATTCCGAATTTTAGTGTGGGGCAACTGGTGACTAGTGCTTCGTAGAGGTCTTCAACGGTTTTTATGAAATGGGTTCTGCCTATGATTACGTTGGTGCCTTCGGGTACGTCTATGGTTACAACATCGAGTTTGACGTTTGTCAAGGCCGGGCCTCCGGGGACCCTCGGAGAGGGTCCTCCTTGATTATAATTATAAATGTGGGGGCGGGGTTTATTTTGCTATTTTGAATGCTGGTTTGCCGTTTTTGTATTCTTCCTCGACCATGCCTAGCTCCTCTAGGTGGCGTAGATGGGCTAGGGCTTCTCCTAGGGCGAAGAATTTTTCTGGTGGCGGGTACTCGTCCCACGACTTGTATTTGACGCGCCATTTTACATGTTTAGCTATCTCGTACCCGGTCATTGGCCCCTTACTCCAGATGAGGTTTACTATTTCACGTAGGCGCGCTTCGTGGTGTTCGATGAGTTCTATTGCTCTTCCCTGAGGGTCTTTGAGGGGGTTTCTGTGCCCGGGATAAGCCGTTTTTATTTCTAGGAAGGATAGCCGTTTTAGGGTTTCTAGATATTCTCCGAGGGGATTGGTCTCCCAGTCGTGTATCGTGACGTGGGGGGTTATCCCTGGTAGCATTGTATCACCTACGAACGCCTCCCGTGTATCTTGGTTTAGGAGTACTATGCTTCCCGGCGTATGCCCGGGTGTCTCTAGTACCTTGTACTTGTTATTACCTATTTCTAATAGGTCCCCTTCGCGGAGTTTTCTGAAAGGAACGTCTTCTAGGAACCTGTACGCCTCTAGAAGCCGGATCGCAGGATGGTTTGACCTGATCCTTTCTATCTCATCTTTCGGTGCCCCATGCTCAATGTATATCTTTAGTGCGGCGTCGACAAACGTGTCAACTCCTCCTTCTATAACCTCAGCATCACGAGCCCCAATCATTATCTCCTCGACCCCATTCTCAGCCAGAAGCACCGCCGCTGTACTATGGTCAACGTGGAAATGAGTCAGCACCACACCCTGCAAACCGCACATCGTCAAACCAAGCTGTCTCAAGTTCTTTGAAAGATCTAGAAGCGTCAAGGGATATAACATCCCGGCGTCTATGAGCCAACCATCACGATGAGCATAAACATTGATTGTTCCAAGAGACTTAATGGGTAATCTAGCCTTTATCCTCGTTATCCCATCCTTTTCATCCATTCTTAACACCGTCCAGGACAAAAAGGGTTTGATTCAACACTTTATTAGTTGCGTGGAGAAGGAAAGTTGAATAATCACAGTATAGACCAAAACAGCCCCTTGGTGTCCCGGATTGGGCATAGTAATCGTAACCGGCGGCCTTGGCTTCATCGGAAGCCATACAGTTAAAAGTCTTTGTGAAGATGGATATGAAGTGCATGTTCTGGATAAATCTCCCTATGATGGAATCGACGATATCCAGTTTATGGATAAAAGTGTCAAGTTTTGGAGGATCGACGTATCTAGCTGGAGAGCAGTCAACAGTTTTTGAGAGAGAATCGTGATGCCCGAGACGTGGAGGGACTAATCCAGCTGGCGGCCATAGTGAGCATAGTAGAAGTCGCGAGAAGGCCGGGAAGGGCGTTGCGAGTAAATGTATCAGGTACCCTTAACCTTTTAGAGGTCGCTAGAAGGTTTGACATAGAACGCTTTGTCTTCGCCTCTAGCGCCGCTGTTTATGGCGAACCAAAGAATATACCTATTGACGAAGATCACCCCTTGGAGCCCACAAACCTTTATGGCGAGACAAAGGTTATGGGTGAGATGCTTCTCTGGCGTTACATGAAGGATCATAGTATCAAACCCGTAGCGCTGAGGTATTTCAATGTTTACGGTCCCAGGATGAAGCCCGGAAGATACGCTGGCGTGGTCTACAAGTTTATAGAATCCCTTCTCAAAGGCTCAAGACCAGTAATATACGGTGATGGAAGCCAAACACGGGATTTTGTCTTTGTCAAAGACGTAGCTAGGGCTAACAAGTCTGCATTAGAAACAAACTATACTGGTCCCATAAACATAGGTTCGGGCAGGGAGATATCTATACTCTCCTTGTACGAGACACTATGTAGTCTCGTGAAACGATGCCCACCACCAATCTACAAGCCATCGCGTCCTGGAGATGTTAAGAGAAGCGTGGCCCATATTGATAGAGCCTATGAGATCCTATCATGGAAACCGAAGGTTTCAATCTATGATGGTTTAAGGCAAACGTTAGAATATTACGGGATAAAGGCGACGAAGGATGATAAATGACATAGAAACTCTGTCTCGGCAAATTTCCCAGGAACGGGTGGATTGAATGGTCAAGGTTTGGATAACTG
>WAOQ01000026.1 GCA_015521205.1 Desulfurococcales archaeon | reverse complement strand
ATATAAGCCAGCCTATATGGAAAAGCCCGCTGGGCTCTATGCCTATATATCCTTTCAGTTTTTCCCCGCTTTCAAGTTTTTCCCATAACTCTTTTTCAGTAACAACCTCCAAAGCATTCCTTGCGATAAGTCTAAACCTTGTTTCGACGTCCAAGCCAGATCCCTCAACATTGTACTTTAACTGTCACGTAAATCTTCTTCGAGGATATATTGGTTTCATTTGCTTAAACTAGACGTTCCATAACGGTTCTCAAAAAATTCTGACAGAAGGCTTTCCGAACCCAATTTAAGCGCGTCTATCCGTTTTAACATGATGCTTATCTCCCAATCGCGTAGCGACGGGCAGATGAAGCATCCTATCCTATAGAAACCTATTTCATAAAGCGGGTTTAAGGGAATACCCCTCGATTTAAGGTAGAGCTGTACATGGGCACCACCCCATAGTTTAAGGGGAGCTAAAGAAGTTTCTTCTTTCGATGCTCTTAGCTGTGGACGTCTCACCCTTAGTTTTGATTCGGCGTCCCGGTCGCCCACTATTACAACGGGCTTTTCATCTTTTAGAATATCTCGTATACCTCGCCTAAGCGCATCGAGTTTTAGTCCGGTGCACCATCTTTCACCGAGCTGGGGAAGTCCCCTGGATCCTATGGCTTCCCGGAGTCCAGCATACACTCTTTCAACTTGTACCCCTAACATTCGGGAAACCCTTTCTATATACTCCGATGACGTAGGGAACTCTGTCCCAGTATCTACATGCAGGGCAATCACGCGATCTTTTCCCAATGCCTTGATGGATAAAACTAAAACAGCAGTACTATCTTTCCCTCCACTCCAAGGAACTATTATCTTCTCCACATGATCTGGAACGTTTTTTCTGATAAATGAGAGTGCTTTATTTTCCAATATCTCCAATAATTTCTGGTTCTCTTCGATAAGTTTGTTTTCATCCAATTTCGGGCAGATAGCTTCGTTGTTCCAAGAATGTATTTTTGTTTCCGTCAATGAAAACCGCGCCGTCCCGGCCCTTTCGGATCCACAATAGAATTCATGAAGCCCCTCCCGCAGCTTATAGGCCAGTACAAATGCATCATCAGGTTTTAGCGGCAAACTATGGTATTTCTGTGAGAAGAAAAAGAAATTGTCTGATTCGGGGTCTCTTGGAAGCTTAATGATACTGCCTTCCAGCGAAAAATAAAATCTATACACATTATTTATCCATTCGGTGGTACCACGAAGCATCGCTCTGCCAATATCGATAGAATGTGCGATCATCTCTAAACGGGCGTTTCTAACGTTGCTCCTATCCACTAAAGATAAGGCGACGAGAGGAGGCAGGGGGGCAAGCTGGTTGAGCGCAACTCTAAAGTCTTGTAGGTCACGTCTCCCGCTTAGCAAAATAGTGAAGGAAGACAGATTTATCTCCTCCAGCTTTTCGACGAGCTTATCTCCTCTAACACCACCTAAGCTCTCGACCGCTATATCCCAACCCGGATAAAACAACTGGATACTTTTTTCCACTGCAGCTTTATCCTTTCTGCCCCTAACCAGTATCTTCAGCACTCTGAGCACCCTTCGTGAGGAGGCCTCCTAGAGCTACCATAACTACACCTATCAGGATGACTAATATTGTTAGAGTCGCTTTTATCACTGCATAAGAGGTTTCGTCTCCCACCATATACATTAGGTACGGATAAATAGTCATTACTGCGAAGCCGAGGAGGATAAGTAGGACGCCCAGCAACTTCTTCTTAAGATTCTTCTCCAAAATCACTAAACCCCGCATCCGACTATGCCGTGTCCGAAGAAAAGTGACAAAGAATACGCTATATAAAACGTCCTATCCATAAATTCTATCAGGAAGGGGTGGACTATTTGTCAAAGGGAGCCTCATATATGATGCGTGGAGGCAAACAGTATCATTTACTCGTTGGGCCTGGGGATGTGGCTCCGATAGTCTTATTACCGGGTGATCCAGCCCGCTCTGATCTCATCGCCTCTACCTGGGACGAGTCTAGGTTCATAGCATTTCATAGAGAATTCAAGATCTATACTGGGAAATATCGAGGATACCCTATTACAGTTACAAGTACTGGCATCGGGGGTCCAAGTACAGCGATAGCGGTAGAGGAGCTTCTAAGGGTTGGAGCCAAAGCGATGATAAGGGTCGGCACGTCTGGTGCCATCCAAAGAGAAATTCGCTTGGGCGACTTAATAATAGGTTCCGGGGCAGTTCGACTCGACGGCACGAGCCGCCAATACGTTAGAATCGAGTACCCTGCTGTAGCGGATTATCGTGTCGTCTCGGCACTTGTCGAGGCGGCTGAGACCTTGGGGTATAGATATCATGTGGGTTATACTGCTAGTACGGACAGCTTTTATCTGGGGCAAGGTAGGCCTGGATATAGAGGATATATGACTCCCCAGTCATCGCAAATAATTCAAGAATTAAAAGTTGCACGCGTACTGGCATTTGAAATGGAAGCCGCCACCCTCTATACGCTATCCGGCATATACGGATTCCCCGCTGGATGCGTTTGTACGGCGGTAGCAAACAGGATAACAGACGAATACATGGTCGATGCAGGAATAGAATATGCCGTAAAAGTAGCCAATGAAGCCTCGAGAATACTCTACGAGAAGCATGTAATAGAGGCGTAGCTCCCTTGAAAGAAGCCACAGTAGTGGGAAACATAAACATCGATATAACATTCAGATTACCACGCCTACCAAACTATGATGAAAACATACAGTCCATGGATAGTTGGACGGGGATCGGGGGTTCGGCGGTAAACTATTCGGTTATGCTGTCAAGGATGGGTTGGAAGCCCCACCTAATCGCAGTAGCGGGCAAAGACGCCAATAGACAAGGAGTGCTAGAATGGTTACAAGAACATGGAATCCAAACAGATATGGTGAGAATAACATCAGAAGAAGACACAGGTAAAGTAGTCGTATTGCTGACCCTCGACGCGGATTCTCGTACGATGATTACCTACCGTGGCGCGAACACAAGGTTGGACGCCACACACGTTGAATGCCGCGGTTCTATTATACATTATGCGAGTGTGAACCCTCTATTGGTATCCGAAAGCTTGGGAATATGTACCGACGACGTGCTGATAACCTATGATCCTGGAGGATGGGTTTTCCGCGATCCCTACGGTGTCGTTGACGCGGCCAGGCAGGTAGATGTTTTCCACGTAAACCTTGTAGAGGCTACACGACTAGAAGCAAGGACTGGCTTGTCGCCCGAGGAGATACTCGGCCTTGGTGGCAGGCTAAGAGCCGTCTCGGTAAAGAAAGGTAGGGAAGGCGCGATAGTCTACTCGCTCCAAGGTGTCTACCAAGCCTATTATGATGGACTTGTTTACGTCGAGGACACCACCGGCGCGGGCGACTCGTACGATGCTGCCTTCGACGCTGTCCTCCTGGAAACAGGGAGTATTATGGAAGCGGTGCGTTATGGTGTAGCCGCCGGCGCCTTAAAGGTAGGCATGAGGGGCTCCTCCAACATGCCGGAGAAGAAGATGGTTGAGAAACACTTGTCTCATGTAAAAGTGTTATCTGAACCATCATAAACCACTATCTCTTCAACCACCGGCTCCCTGTTAACAGTAGGATGCGTCTCTACTATAAGTGCCCGGGCCCCAGCCGTTTTTGCTATAGAAGCTAGGAACCCTGGTTCTGGGATAGTCGCTATTCTAGTCGCGTCGATGCGTTCAAAACAGATATTCGTTCTCTCGATAATATTCTCGATCGCTTTTCCTCCTTCTAGGACCCCGTAAATGATTGTTCCTTGTCTAGTTGTTTTTTCGAATGGTTTAACGTCTCTCCTAGCAGTTCGTCGGAACCGATTTCTTGTTTGTATCGCGTCTTTGAAGTATGCAGGACAAAAATGTACGTTCACCCTAAAACCACTGCTAACCGCTTTTTTGACTATGGCCAAACCTGCTTGTAATGCACCCTCAACTACCGGTCTCCCACTATTTACCAGCATGCCTTTCATGATGATATCGTTTATATTATCCTGGGTCACCTCCATTTCATTTAGGTTAACAAACTCCACCC
>WAOQ01000025.1 GCA_015521205.1 Desulfurococcales archaeon | reverse complement strand
ATATACATCCTCCTATACGGCAATGAACCATTGGCTAACCGATACGACGATTTTACAAGATCAATAAAAGGGTTCGGCAGTTACACTACAACAGAAATCCTAGCTTTCGTCTTCCCCGAAAAATATGTCGTGTGGAACGACACCACCAAAAGGGGACTTGAAAAACTAGGGGTTTTACCGGACTTATATTCCAGGCTGAACGTGAAAGAGGGCAAACCACTATATGTTACCGGCGAAAGATACGTGAAAATGATAGAGTTCTTCAAGGAACTACGGGACAAAATAAATAGTAAATGGGATTTCATCAAACTCGACCAGTTCCTCGCGGTTACAAAAGACATATTTCAGACAAATCCATGCTATGTCGACGGTATTCCAAGTGAAATACAACTCGAAATAAACCGTCTTATACAGAGGAATAGACAGTTAATCCTCTACGGCCCTCCTGGAACAGGGAAAAGCTATATCGCACTAAACTACACCCGCGAATGCTCGAGACTACAGAACAAGAAGAAAGGTACAAAGGTCTTCTCCGTCACATTCCACTCGTCCTATACATACGAGGATTTCGTCGAGGGGATAAAACCGTCAGTCAACACGGAGGGTGAGAAGAGCCTCCAGTTCCGTGTTGAAGAGGGAATTTTCAAGCAAGCATCTCGATACGCCTACAACGTTCTCATGGAATGGGCAGGGCTGAAGGGTAAATACGAGTGGAGGGAGGATATGAGTGTCCCCACTAAAGCCATGAGTGAAAAGGACTATGATAAGGTTAAGAATAAAGTAAAGGAGGACTGGTTTAATGTTCCAATGGTATATTTCTTTATAGACGAGATTAACAGGGGTGACATATCCAGGGTTTTCGGGGAGCTCATCTCCCTGTTAGAGCGTGATAAGAGGCTGTTCATGGATAACGAGATGACTGTGACCCTGCCATACTCGAAGAAACGATTCGGTGTGCCGCCGAACCTAGTTATTATAGGAACGATGAACACTGCCGATAGGAGCATCGCGTTACTAGACGTGGCGTTAAGGAGGAGATTCGGGTTCATACCGGTTTACCCGTCTTACGCCATACTGGAGGATGTGCTCGTGAACAATGACAACATACATCCAGATTGCAGGGGAATTGCTAGGACAGCTATAAGGGCTCTAAAAGTGTTGAATAGGAGGATAGCGGAGAAATACGATCAAGACCACCAAATAGGTCACAGTTACTACCTGAAACTCAGGGACAACGCCTCAAGTAGAGAGCTGTGCATTGAAGTGTTGAAAACCATATGGTTCAACGAGATAATCCCATTGCTAAACGAGTACTTCTACGATAGCCCTGAAAGGCTAGGCGACATCCTATCAACAGACACGGGCCCCCCGGTTTTCATGGCCAGTGAAAACGGGGTCCACAGGCTGATGAACTACTCCGAGGTAGGCGACGAGGAGTTCATAGAGGGCTTGACCCGCCTGGCCTCGAGTGAACAGGATTGATTGCCGTAAATCTATACGAACACGTCCCAATACGCTATGAAATAAGCCAAATAGACGAGTTCGACGAATCAGAGGAGAAGCTCTACCTCACTAAGGAAACGATAAACCAGCTCGAAAGAATAAACCATTCCCTGGGCACTAAGGTCCTAGACATCGGGTATAACAGTATAACCCCGTTAAACCATATCGGCGTCATTAAAACCCGCGGGCATACTTTCCAGTTACTACCCAAACTAATATCCACCGACTCATACGGTGTGCTAGAAGAGGAAAGCCGGGTAGTAATGGGTAATGTAGTGAAAATGATCGAAATAGCCTATGATCTAAAGATTAGAAGACTAGGCCCCGCCGAGCTGGACACCCTGAAAAACTCGGGCATACTGGAATTCCTAATCAGACTGTACGCCGTGGAGCTACTCCACCAGCTCAACAGGAATATATACAGGGACTATCACCTGGTAAGGGAGAACTCTCGTTTCGTGAAGGGGAGAATACTGTTCAACGTCCTTGTAAGAGAATGGCACCGGCTGAACGAGATACCCATCGAGTACACTATGAGGGGAATAGACAACAAGCTCAACAGACTCCTGAAATACGCGACGATCAGAATGAGGAAAGCAACCAGGAATGACTCGAACTATTCTCTACTCACCCGAATCCTAGAGAACCTGAGTGATGTATCCTACACCCATATAACGGTAGCAGACTTCGACAGGCTAAAGGTAACCAGGTTGAACCAAGAGTACAAACCTATAATCAACCTAGCAAGAATGTTCCTCGAAGGATTCACGTTCATACTGAGGAAAGGAGAAATCACAGGATTCTCATTCCTAATAAAAACAGACAAGCTATACGAAAAATTTATGAGCAGAATGCTACGGAGAACCGTAAACAGAATATCTAGGAAGCACGGCCCTATACAAGTCCAGCTACAACCCAGCATAGGTAGACTAGTCAGAGAAAGAGGACACCAGCTAAAACCCGACATCATACTCAAACACGGGGAAAACACCATAATAATAGACTTGAAATACAAGATTCTCCAGCCAAAAATCAACCCCTCCATCAACGACCTATACCAGATCTACACGTATGGAACCATAAAAAGAGCCAGTAAAGTATCACTGCTCTACCCAAGTCAAACCAAGTCATTCCATGTCCAACAACACTTCACAACAAGCCATAGCAACAGAGAACTCCCAATAATCATCGCAGGCATAAACCTGAGTAGAAACCTGCTGAACCCAAAAGAATGGCAAGAATTCAAGAACGACCTAACCAACTACAT
>WAOQ01000024.1 GCA_015521205.1 Desulfurococcales archaeon | reverse complement strand
TAGGAAGGCCTACTGTCCTGCAAAAGTCGTTGAGTTTAATCCAGTTTTAGAGATTAACAAGTACATATTGTTCGCTAGAGAAGGGTTTACACTCCGCGTGGACAGACCTACAAAATATGGAGGACCCGTAGATTATAGTACCTATGAAGAACTAGAAAAAGACTTTGTCGAAGGGAAACTCCATCCTCTGGATCTCAAGAACGCTACCGCAGATGCATTAATCGAGTTACTCGAACCTGTTAGAAAGGCGATCCTGAGCGACAAGGAAGCAGTGGAACTGATAAACTATATCAGGGCTGTAGGCATACGACGGTAAGGTTTAACCATCATCTTTTATCGGCTCCCAAGGTAACAGTTACATAATCTAATGAGATAAGAGCCTGGGGGCCGGTGGTATCTTTTGCCTACCTATCTTTTCCAATTACTTGACGTCACACACGAGGTTAAGGGACTGGATGCTAGGATAGTCATTTGGGGAAGAACGAATGATGGAGAACGGGTAGTATTCTTCTATCGGGGATTTAACCCATATTTCTACGCTATTCTTGAGCCAGATGCCTCCCCAGAAGCCGTGGCGTCTGCAATTAGATCGTTATCCATTGCTAAGAGCCCCATAGTCTCCATAGAATATGTGGAAAAGAAGTATTTTGGGAGGAAGGTCGACGCGCTAAAAATAACTACGAAGATTCCAGAGCAGATAAGAGAATACTATTCGAGGAAGGTAGCAAAGATCAAAGGCGTAGCACGCGTCCTCGAAGACGATATTAGATACGCTATGCGTTTTCTCATAGATAAGAATTTGTATCCCATGAGATGGTATAGTGTTGATGCTGAACGAGTCGATAAGCCCGACTATAGGGTTCCCGCGTTTGAAGTTACCGGGGAATTTGAGGAAGAGCCTTTAGGCGAGACTAGTGATCCCCTTGAAGGACTTCGAGTACTAGCATTTGATACTGAGATTTACAACAAGTATGGCTCACCAACGCCAGAACGTGATCCGATCATCATAATTGGTATTGCTTATGGCGTATATGGTGAGGAGAGTTATAAGATAGAAATAATGGATCAGGAAAAAGCTGGGGGAGAGAAGGAACTCATCGAATGGTTTCGAGATCGTATTTTGGAATTAGACCCCGATATCATTGTTGGATATAATCAAAATCACTTTGACTGGCAATACCTTATGGAACGTGCACGTCGGTTAGCAGTCAAATTAGACGTGGGGAGAAGGCTAGGATCCGAACCTGCGCTTAGCGTTTATGCCCACGTGTCGATCGCTGGTCGACTTAACGTTGACCTCTATGATTATGCCGAGGAAATACCGGGTCTTAGGTTGAAGACTCTAGAGGAAGTCGCCGAATATCTAGGTGTGGTAAAGTCGTCTGAAAGGGTGCTCATTCCCTTCTATGAAATAGCCAACTATTGGGAGTCGAGGAAAAAACGCCCTATCTTACTACAATATGCAAAAGACGATGTCGTATCCACCTATGAGTTGTCAAGATCGTTCCTGCCGTTTGGAGCCCAACTTAGCAGTATAACAGGTCTTCCAATGGACCAACTGATGGCTGCTAGTACAGGGTTTAGGCTTGAATGGAGACTTATAAGAGAGGCTTATAAACGAGGCGAACTGGTTCCGGGTAGAGTAGAGAAAAAGCTGGGAACTTATGTTGGTGCACTTGTCCTTAAACCTCGTCCTGGCATACATGAGAACGTGGCAGTCTTGGATTTTGCTTCCATGTATCCTCATATAATGGTTAAATACAATGTGGGCCCTGACACGTTGATCAGGCCTGGCGAGAAGTTCGAAGGGCCTATCCATGTGGCTCCGGAGACTGGGCACAAGTTTAGGGCAGAGCCCAAAGGATTCTTCGCAGGTGCACTACGAAGGTTCTTAGAGTGGAGGAAACGTATTAAAGCCTTCATGAAAGGGCTTCAACCGGGCACACCTCAGTACAGGCTCCTCGATGCCAGGCAGAGAGCAGTTAAAGTGTTGGCTAACGCTATGTACGGGTATATGGGGTGGTCTGGTGCTAGATGGTATTGCCGTGAATGTGCCGAGGCCGTGACTGCGTGGGGGCGGATGCTGATTAGCGAAACAATATCTTATGCTAGGAGAATAGGGCTCAAAGTATATTATGGAGATACAGATAGTCTCTTTGTTGATATGAAAGATGATCTTGTTGAGAAAGTCATGGAACACGTAGAGAAGATGGGATTCGAAGTAAAGATAGACAAAATATATAAGAGAGTGCTCTTTACCGGTGCTAAGAAAAGATATGCTGGTCTTACTATGGATGAAAGAATCGATGTTGTAGGATTAGAAGCCGTGAGGACTGATTGGTGCGAGTTAGCCAAGGAGGTCCAATTAAACGTTCTTGATATCATATTACGTCAAAACAATCTAGGAAAGGCTATAGAATATGTCAGGAAGGTAATCGCTGATCTACGTGAGAGAAGAATTCCCCTGGCTAAGCTGATCATATGGAAAACGTTGACAAGGAAGATCGAGGACTATAAGGTAGAAGGCCCCCATGTTAAAGCAGCCCAGATTATGGTTAAACACGGATTCAAGGTAGAACCCGGAATGAAGATAGGGTACGTGATCGTTAGGGGGATCGGAAAACTTTCCGATAGGGGAATGCCTTACTTCATGGTAAGTCCCGAGGAGGTAGACGTGGAGTATTATATTAGAAAACAAGTAGTTCCTGCTGCTATGCGTATATTGGAGCCTTTAGGGGTAGATGAGAAAAAGATCCTAAGCATGGGACCTGTTAAAAAGAGAACTTTAACGGATTTCTTTTAGCTAACCAAAGAGCTCGTTAAATGTGAAGAATTTCACGCCCTCAGGTCTCACGCCTATTTTTTGGGCTTTTACACCAACAATTAATTTTACTCCTTTTCTGGCCGCAACGTCCAATACACGTTGTGTTATGATTCCATCCATGAAAACTGCTTTAACGCCCCCATCGAGGGATTCGAGGGTATTGTATAGCTCCCGAACGGGAACCCGCTTGACAGGCTTCCATTTTTCATCAAAGAGCACTGCTTCAAGCGTGCCTTTAAGATCCCTTGCTATGTCAACAGCTTCCTTCGGTATCTCAATAATTTCTTCTTTGACGGGTTTTTCGACTTCATCTGGTTTCTTCGGTGTAGGGGGCTTCTCGGGTGGTGCACGTTCCTCAGCTATTTGGATACCTAGCTTTTTCATGTACTTCTGGGCGGGAACCATTTCCTTCAGAGCAGATGTGATCTCCCGGCTAGTAAGGTCTTCCACCTCTTTTCCTGGGGGTGCCCGTGCAACATAGTCTATCTTCGCTTCATGTAAGAGTGTTTTCAGGATAAGTTCCCCGCCTCTATCACCGTCGACGAATGCTACTACCTTCTTTTTCTGGGATAGTTTCTTAATAGTCTCTGGCACCTTTTCCTTAGCGCCACCCATGGCGATGACGTTTGTATACCCGTACCGTAGTAGATTTTGTACATCAGCGCGTCCCTCTACAAGAATTATAGTATCACTCGTATCTATTCCTGGTCCGGCCGGCAGTTTTTCGGGTCCATACTCAACTATCTCTGGTTTCTTGGGTGGTTTACTTACTTCTTTGAGTACTTCCCTTGCGTCGGGGGCTTTTTCCCTCCAGTTTTCTAGTATCTCTTTGGCACGTTCGACAATCCTGCCTAGCTTCTCAAGCCGTAGATCTTTAATCTCCAAGAGTTCGATTTTGGAATCATAGGGACCCACTTTGTCGATTGTTTCTATCATGGCGGCCAGAACGGCTGTCTCTGGGCGGCTTAGGTTGCTAGGTATCTCTAGTTCCCCTGTAGTCTTGCTTCCTTTGTAAGAAATGTTAACTATTATTCTGCCTATTCTTCCCTTATCTTGGAGCTCCCTCAGGTCGAAATCTTCCCCTAAAAGTCCCTCGGTTTGCCCAAATATCGCTCCTATAATGTCATGTTTATCAACACGTCCATGAACGTCTATCTTGAATCGTAGCAGATACTTCAACATGTATCACCCTTTCCCATGTTATTGTTGTCAAGTGTACACCGCCTCTATTTTAGCCGGGGTCTCCCGGGGTAAGCTTATCATTAGAGGCGAAATTCTATGTACGGGCCGGTTTGCTGGCCCTACCTATTTGTGAGTTCAAGAAAAGCGATTATATAGGTAAGCTCTAAGGATCATGGATATCTTATAGGGCATAATTTCCTGTGCTATTCGAAAAAGAGGAAGAGAAGATAGAAAGAAGTTGTGGCTCTCAGATCCAGCCCCTCAGTTTCATAGCGTCGTAGACGCGTTTTACTGCGAGTGCGTAGGCGGCCGCTCTCATGTTGTATTTCTCGGTGTCAAGCTTGTTCTGCCAAAAGTCCCAAACCGCGTGGAAGTTGTGTGTCATCTTCTCCTCAAGTCTTGCCTTGACTTCTTCTTCCTTAAGCCAACCGCCCATTCTGTTGTTGACCCACTCGATATGACTCACTATGACGCCGCCTGCGTTCGCTAGGATGTCAGGTATTACCACAATGCCCTTCTTGGTAAGTATTTCTTCACCGTCGGGTGTGGTTGGACCGTTGGCTGCCTCGGCAATGATCTTAGCCTTTATCTTGTCTGCGTTTTCGGCGGTTATCTGGTTCTCTAGGGCTGCGGGAACAAGTATGTCGGCGTCAACGTATAGTGGGTCTTTGCTAGAGAACTTTTCTGCATCTTCATAGTTGAGTACGCTACCGGTCTCCCTCTTTATCTTAATGAGTTTTTCGACATCGATACCCTTAGGGTTGTATACGCCGCCACGGCTGTCGCTTACGGCTACTATTATTGCTCCCATTTCCTTCAAACTGAGAGCGGCATACTGTCCAGCGTTTCCAAAGCCTTGTATGGAAACTGTCCGTCCCTCGACCCCTCCGAAGATCTTCTTAGCCGCCTCTGCAGCTGCCACGGCTGTACCGTGTCCAGTGCTGATGATCCTGGTGTAAAGACCGCCTAGTAGTAGGGGTTTACCAGTCACTACACCGAAGGCGTGGAAGCCCTTTAGTCTGCTGTACTCGTCCATGTACCAGGCCATCGTCTGGGGGTTAGTGTAGACGTCGGGGGCAGGAATGTCTTCGTCGATCCCTACCACTTTACTGATTAACTCGAAGTATTTTCTGCTCAACCTCTCTAGTTCTCCGGGGCTGAGTTTGTGTGGATCTACCTTTATACCGCCCTTACCTCCGCCATAGGGAAGCTGGGCTAGACTGTTCTTCCAGGTCATCCACATCGAGAGTGCTATAACCTCGTGCTCGTGTACATCAGGGTGATAGCGTACGCCACCTTTGTAGGGTCCAAGTGCGCTATTGTGCTGGCTTCTCCAGCCAGTGAATACTTTCACGCTACCATCGTCCATCTTAACGGGTATCCTGACCCGGATAAGCCTCTCAGGAGCAGCTAGGATCTCATAGACCTCGTCTGTTAACCCGAGTATTTCTATGGACTCCTTTAGCTGCTTCTTGGCTTCCTCATACGGGTCACGTAGAGTGTGACTCATTTTACCATTCACCTTTCCCGATTTTCATATAGGGTTTTGCGGGTTACCCCGGTATCCCAGGGTTCATATTTAAGCATTACCATCCGTATATGTTGTTTTATGCAAATAACTGACGTCTCACCCCATATTGCCCCTTAACTACGCCCATAAAACCTTCTATAACAATAGGATAATATCCCGATGTAACAGATAAAGCGGGAACAGTGGTGTAGAGGTATGGGTCTGATAGCGTTGATGACCGATTTTGGTAATAGAGATCCTTACGTTGCGATAATGAAAGGTGTTATTAAGAGGATCAACCCTGGAGTTGAAATTGCCGATGTTGCGCACGAATTACCTCCTTTCCGGGTGTTACCAGCTGCTTACTCGTTATATAATACGTATAAATGGTATCCTCCGGGGACAGTTTTCGGTGTAGTAATAGATCCCGGCGTAGGAACAGACCGCAGGGCCATAGTTGCAAAAACAAAGAATTATTGGTTTGTCGCACCAGACAACGGCGTTCTTTCGCCTGTACTCAAAAAGGCAAGTGACGCAGAAGTATACGTTGTTGATGAAGAAGAACTTAATAGAGTAGCATCCGGCGAAGCCGGGTTAACAAACTGGAATATTTCATCTACATTCCACGGACGCGATGTTTTCGCTCCAGCCACCGCTCTCATCTCAAAATATGGAAGACCTGGAAAATGGGTTTACCCCGTTGGAGTTGATGAATTAGTTGAAGAAAACATTTTCTGGGAGAAAAAGGAGAAATCGGAGATCTCGTACAAAGTTGTTAACATAGACCGGTTTGGGAATGTCGCTCTGAGCACGCTCTTCTCGGACTCGACACTGAAAAACTTCCATCGAGTCATCATAAGGACTAATGAAGGAATCCTGGAAACTAGAAGAGTTAAAACGTTCGGCGAAGCTGAAGTGGGAGAACTTATATTTTACGAGAACAGTTTTGGCTTCTTAGAAATAGCAATTAACCAAGATAACGCTTCTAAACAATTAGGCGTAGACATAGGTGATGTAATCTCGTTTAGGAGCATCTCTTAAACATCATTCCCATTATTTGCAATATCCTCTGATCCCTAATCTTCTTAGTTGTGATTCGTATCGATTGTATTGATCCGGCTCCAAATAGTATTCACCATCCATCTCGATAAGTGCGAAGCCCTCCCAATTACTTATAGGTGGCGGCGGAAGTTCTGGAGGTTTTGCATGGCCTATGTAAATGATCTTATTTTCCAACTTCTTGAGCCAGTAGCGTCCATAATAATGGAAAACTATCCTACCAGTCGGTGTTCTCTTATACACATAATGTACGGGCTTCAAGTAATATCCAGTACTACGTATACGTTCGTTGTAGCGATAGATCTCTGCTTTGTATAAACCAAGCTCTATTAGGAGTTTGTTAATGGGTCCCTCCAGACGTATTTTTTCGCAATGATATAGTTGATGGGGGTTCCGCTCGGTCGGCTCTTCCTGTTCACCACTAGGCATCGCTATACACCTAGCTTACATCGTCGCGGGCAGCCTCATCGCGGCCCCCCATCAATCTACCGTTCAGTGTTTAGAGGATATTAGTTTACTATGCCCTGGAAAGCTGGAACGACAGTTTGATTAGTAGTGTAATACAACTTTTTACCTGTGAAATACTCTTTTCATATTTGCCCCTTATTAGGGGCTTTGATGCTGATTAACTGGGGGTGTTGAGATATGCCCAAGCTTACGCTTGACGTGGAAGAATCTATTTACGAGTTGCTCGAGGCCAAGGCTAAGGAGCTTGGCGTAACCGTAGAGGAGTTAACTACCATGCTAATCAACGGTACATCTGATTATCTGGAAGAGATCTCCGCTTTCGCTTCGGAGTCAGGCATAGATTTAGCCGCATCTACATCCAAACTATTAGATTATGGTTCCCTATTTTGGGATGAGATAGTTTCCTTAGCAATGGAGGCTCTCAACGCCAATGGGAAAATATTGCTTGAGGATTTTGTCTTTGAGAGTATCGACATGAACATTATTCTTGACTTTGTGAGTATGGAGGGTTATTCAGGGTTTGTGGACGAGATACGTGTTACCATAGGCTGTAAAGAAGTGATGCTCTACGCTTTCCACGTCTTACGGGAAGGGGAAGAACTAGTGGCCAGCGAACTACCCAAAGGATTTGAACCCTTCTATGATAGTGAGGGGGAGACTGTTATTCTGAGAGCCAAGGTAAGCTCAATAGACGCGCTCCCCTCCCTCGAGACAATAGAGAATGTATTCAGTAAAATTATAAGAAAAGCGTGACTTCATTCTTCTCGGGGGCGCATCCTCCAGTAAGACATCATCTCCCTTCTTTTCACTGTTCTCATAATATCCTCTAAATGCCTGTAGACTGTGCTATGCTGCCTTCCTTCCAGCAACATCTCCACTGCTGTTTTCGCGGCCATTGCCCTCTCGTACTCACCAATTATTCCAATATGATAATCTCCTACGACTATCTTGGTTCCAGTAACTTCTTCTATCGTCCTCTTTGCACGTCCTTTTTCACCGATTACCCTACCTTTTAGGCGGCGAATAGCTGATTGGTTGTCTCCTACTACGGTTTTCAGATCTATAACAACAAGTATCATGTCCTCGTCAACTAGCTCGAAGGCTTGTTCTGGTGTAAATCCTAAAGCCATAGCCCTTACGATGTCCGCCGCCTTTAGCATATCAGCGGCTGACACGCCTTCCCCGGGCTCTATTATTACTAACCCGTTTTCAGTATCTACACTTATCCGTACGTGAAATTTTTCCTGTAAACGTTTGATGTTTTCACCGCCCTTGCCTATGACTACGCCTATCCTATTCAGTGGCACTTTCACATGTATCCTTCTGCCCACGAATCCGCCGCCTAACCCGGTTCCATACACCATCTAGTCCACCCGCGTTTTCCTGTTTACCAGGGAAACGTTAATAGTGTGTTATTGGGGTTCATAGCCGAGATATTCTAAGCAAACCTTACGCCCCGGTTAGGCATGAGATAATATCTCTTCGTATCTCATCCCATGAATCATCGATAACTCCTAGCTTGTTAAAATAACGGTAAATGTTCTCTAGATCTCTCTCTAGAAACTCGGTTGCCAAGGGATGTTCGTGTGTAACAGCTTGTGAGACGTCGATTATGTAGATATGGTCACTCCATACCATTATGTTGTACTCGCTTAGGTCGGCGTGAACTAACTTGGCCTTACATACTATGTGTTCTAGATTTTCGATTACTTGATAATAATACTCCTCTGCCTCTTCGGGGGAGAGTTCAAGTTCATGTAGAAGTGGAGCTCGGACTCCGTTTTCTCCGATGAACTGCATCACCAGAACGTTGCCCCGATAGGCGATGGGGCGAGGTACACTTACATCGTTGTTATACATCTTTTTTAGATTTCTGAATTCCTTTTTAGTCCATTCATACATCAATCGTCTTATGTCGCCTAGGGGTATATGCTCGAATCTCCTATCTCCCATTATGTACTTGAGGATTCCTTTACGGAATTCGGCGGTCATTGTGAGATAGATCTTTACTGCTAGGTCGTTTCCTCCCTTATCTTTTGCCCAATATACCTTAGCTTCTTTTCCACTGCTGACAGAACCGTAGAGAACATCGATTATATTCTTACGATAGAGGTATAGGACGTTCTCTTCTGTGTAGATATCAAAAACTTCGTCGACCGTCTCAAAGAGATCTTTGTCCTTAATTTTACGGTACCGCCTCTTTCGGAGCCATCGCCCCTTTCCTAAAATTATGTCACCTCTTCAAGGAACTCTTCTGTCAAATAACCCTTGTTGATAAGCTTCTTTATCTCGTCACGGAAGTATTTGTAGACTATATCTCCTTTATCTTGTCCCTCGCCCCAAGGCGCCACTAACAATACGTCTCCCTCTCGAATCCATATCCGACGCCTCATCTTCCCAGGAATCCGAGCCTTTAATTTCGTTCCATCGACACAGATAACCTCTATAAAACCTCCTCCTAGGAGTCGTTGGGCTATACAAATAGTTGTTTCCTCGTCCGGATATGGGGTTTCACCCCTCTGTCTCTGTCTTCCACCTCTAGCCATCGGGAAGTGCACCTCCTACCCTTCCCACCGAGTAGGATATATTTGTGGTCGTTAGTTCTAGATTATATTATTATGTAGATGCGCCGTCCCACCTTATAGACCTTGTATTCCTTCCCCTCGACAAGTGGCTGGTTGGTCAAGTTTACGACATCTTTTATCGGGTATTCTACGGCCTTGCTATACGATGTTTCGGCATCTAAGAAAACATACGTCTCCCTACCCTTTGATACTAGCATTAATTTTCCGGTCTCCACATACGGGTTTCTTTCTATATTTTTAGACCAGAATCCTTCCGCGTCTAACATTTGGTAGATGTTTCTCGATAAGTCTAGTAAACGTAGCCTCCCTCTCTCAATACCGGTGACTAGATAGGGGGAACCATCTATAGATATCAGTTCTCCTGAGGCGAGGGCGGGTATCCTTACGGAGATCGTCAGTTTTCCCAGCCGTTTACCATCGCTTCTCCTTCCCACCAAGCTGTAGGTCTCTATCTTTTTCCCTACAAAGGCATGGGAGATCTTAGATGCTATTATACGAGCTGTCGCATGATCTGTTATCATCAAATCTATACCCTCTTTTCTCTCTTCAACGTCAACTACTTGTTCTTGGAGTCTAGAAGGCAATTTATCGAGAAACCTTATCAGCCTCTCACGCTCTCTCGCATTAAGGACTCCTCCCAATCCACGGATCTGTATGAGAGCTTCATGATATCCTACCTTTCGTTTTATACAAGAGGGACAAATCCCGGTCGAAGCCCTCACCAACACTACGTAATCCTTCTCTAAGGCGACACCGCCCTCGGCTATACCTCTTATTGAAACCTTAAACCTATATTCACCGTACGTTTCTACTGGTTCAAGGGACTCTACTTTCTCTACCCAAGCGTCTTTAACGCCTTCTACTGGGCGCGCTCGCCTAGTTATTACGTCTACTAACGCATTCGATATCGCTTCAAGCAAGCTTCTAGGCTTCTGTTCGATCCATTGTTTGGATATTTTATAGGCTCCACAGTAATTGCATATCGTTATGTTTACTCGTTCTGGTACATGTGCTACCCCACGTGTCTTTAGAAAACAATCTCGACATATACCGTTTATGAAGGGGAGACTTGGACTTTGAGGTCTACCACATATAGGACAGAATATCTCCGTGGTATCAGTATCCTTGAAACTTGTAGATTTGGACATGCGGGACACCTTCTATCCACAACGCCGTTTCCTCGCTAGTGTAATGCTCCTCCACAGCTACACGGAGGCTCTCGTTACCAACTAAGACTATTATCTCATGCGTCTTCATGAGACTCCTTAACTCTGATTCACCCACTACTCGGTCTGCATAAAAGCGCTCGTCAACGAATATCTCCATGTCGCCCCTTCGTACACGTTTCCCTATCAACTCCTTGTCAGCCACAGCCAGCATTTTCGGGTGTCCATGTAGTTCATGTATCTTTACGTAGTATAGGGGTTCCTGTCCCCCCTCCACATATATGCACCCCTTAGATAGGTTTTACGGGTTGTTCGGCACCACACGCCTCGCAGACCAGTATCCAGGTACGCCCTCTCTTCACGATCCTGGTATCTGGACGCCCACAAGTAGGGCAGATTACATAGGTTTTTACGAATCTATCTATAAGTGTGTTAAGGCTCTTAGATGATACTCGAATGTTGATCCTGGCTATGCCGCTTTCATCATCGTAGTTTCCTGCGGCTGCCAGTTCTTTGAGTAAGTATCGGAGTAATATTTGGGGGTCGCGGCGTAGTCTCAGTGCTATCTCTCGGAAGTTGCGTATAATTGTATGGCTTCCCTGATGGATTATACTTACACGTGGTACCTCGAACCTCTCGGTTCCAGATATCTTTCTGGGTACGCGTGCATATAGCCTCTCTAATAGTTTTTCATAGTTGTGTAACAGATCTTCTCCGCTCAATGCTTTCACCTCAACCACAGGCTCGGAGTGAGATTATATCAGTATTGAGCCTTATAACTCCCACTGAAAACCGTTATCGGGGATATGTTGGCTACTGGAAACGGGATGGGTGCAGAGAAGTATGAGAGTCTACATTGAGACCTACGGTTGCGCGTTGAATCGCCACGACACACTTACTATGGTACATTATCTGGGTAAGGCGAACCACGTCCTTGTAAAAGAGCCGGGGGGAGCAGATGCTATCATAGTTAATACTTGCGCGGTCAGGTTGGAGACTGAGAAGAAGATCATAAAACGATTGGATGAGATTAAAAGAATAGCAGGAAATAAGCTCCTCGTCATTGCGGGGTGCCTAGCGGCTGCACGCCCATATTTGCTGGCTAAGCAATATCCGGGTTCAGTGCTAGTTTCGCCCCAAAATGTCCATTTGATCAACTCGGCTCTTGAAAATAGACAACATCTACTAAGCGGTATAAAAGATAGAAGTGTTCTTCCGGCGATAAAGGAGGGCGAGTTTGTGGCGACGTTGGCTGTGGCCGAGGGGTGTTTATCCGATTGTTCTTTCTGTATAACCAAGATAGCTCGTCGTCGGGTTTCTAGTGTAAAGCCGCGGGTAGTTGTGGAGAGTGTGAAGAAACTAGTTTCTGCTGGTGTAAAGGAGATTAGGTTGACAGCCCAGGATCTAGGTGTTTATGGAGTCGATCTGCCCGGGCAGCCAAGTCTGGCTGATCTTTTAAGGATGATCTTAGACAAGGTTAAGGGAGACTACATGATAAGAGTTGGTATGGCATCGCCTGAAAAAGTGGCGGAATTTCTCGATGACCTTATCGAAATATACCAAGATCCCAGGGTGTACAAGTTTTTCCACCTACCCGTCCAGTCGGGCGATGACCGCGTGCTCAGGTTGATGAATAGGAAATACACTGTAGATGAATACATATCATTAGTCAAAGAGATTAGGAAAAAGGTACGTAGATCTTTTATAGCAACTGATATTATTGTTGGACATCCAGGAGAGGATGATGAGGCTTTTGAGAACACTCTGAGATTAGTCAGGGAACTTAGGTTTGAAAGAGTCCACATAGCTAGATATTCCTTCAGACCTAGAACACGTGCTGGCAAAATGAAGCAAATACCGGAGCCAGTCAAAAAGAAGAGGAGTTCCATTCTGAGCGACCTGGTTAGGAATATTGGCGAGGATAGAAACTCTAGGTATGTTGGGCAAACGATAAGAGCCAGGCCGCTCGAGAAGAGTTTCAAAGGAGGATGGATAACAGCTAGAATGATTGATTATACGCCGGTTGTAATCCCGGAACGACTAGTTAATGGATTGATGGGGAGATGGCTTAATGTCAGGGTCACTGGGTTCTCGTTCTTCGACCTACGTGGGATCCCAGCACAACTGTAAACTAGTAGGCGCCATCATCTCCGGACTCTTCCTTGAACCTATTATTCACCCGAAGCCAGGGGCTGTAACTAGGCTTCGAGGACATAGCGATAAGGATGTTGTATCCTTCGTTCTCAACAATTCTCTTGTTTCATCAGTCTTATTCGATTCTTGTATGAGGGCTTCTAGGGGAGATCTGTCCTGTATTTATGGCAACGTATTCAAGAAAATAGCGGTTATTTATAAGAATGAAATGAAAACTAACACCTCTATGGGTTCATGGCTCCTCCATATCCCACTCACCGTATCACTCGGGTTCTATGGCCCTACCAATTCGAAGGCTTTAGGGCTAGGTGCCACTAGACTGCTACGTAGTTTAACAACAGAATGTGATACCCATGGATACTATGAATTTCTTTCAAGTATACGCCCCTCTCATCTTGGACGCCTTATAGGCAGGTTCCCAGACGCCTTAAATGCCGAGAAGGACGGGCTACCACGTTTGTGGGATATACTGGTATACGCCAGTTCATCAGATATAGTACACGCAGAACTTGTTCGTGGCTACAGCGAATCAATCAGATGGAGTAAGAGACTAGCAGAGCTATCCAGGGACAACACCTTTGAAGATGCTGCATCAAGGGTTTTTCTAGAAATGCTTGCATCGACGCCTGATACTTTGATACGAAGGAAATTTGGAACACGTACTGCGGTTAGAATTATGGAAATGGCCAAACTTGTCCTGAAAAATGTTATATCATTAGATGACCTAGACCGTTTCATGCGGCGTAATGGTTACAATGCGGGAAGTCTTCTGGACATTCTTTCCGTTTCTATTTCACTATTCATTTACCAGACCGTTGGACATTCTTATCTCTAGTCGAGCGGCGATAGTCCTGTCCGGAAAATCCTCTTATATTCGCGCATGGTATCTCTCTTGTATTTTACTGCCTCAACGATTATCCGCCCATCGCTCGTTCGTTCTATTGATACGGGAACCACATCGACTCCTAATCCTAGATAGTACTTCATGAACTCTTCTAGATCCTCATGTTCATAGAAGACGAGTCGAAACGTCTCTATTATTTTCTCGTGCTCGAGATAATTCATTATCGAGTTTATGAAAGGCTCTAGTATAGCTAGTCCAAGCCTTTTCGCTGTTTCTCCTATCTCCTCCTCTCCTCCACCTCTTTCAAGTACACGGAATGCTTCACGGAGTATCCTGGGGAAAAGGAAGTGACGTCCTTCGTCGAAGGGGGCCTCCATGCCTATCCTTATGTCGTTCACGTTTATGTAAGCTGTGGTATACTTGAGGGGATCAACACGGTTGTATGGATCTTTTAGGACAAGTCCCTCCCTCTTCCTCTCGGATAGTTTAT
>WAOQ01000023.1 GCA_015521205.1 Desulfurococcales archaeon | reverse complement strand
CTTTAATAGTTTTACTAGTATAAGCGTCATTTGCGTTCTAGCGGTAATCCGTTCTAAAGCGTCGAATGCTTCTGCCAGTTCATAAAATTCAATGTCTGTTTTCTCCCCTTTGTCAGACGACATTGCAAACACCGATTTAATAGGTTTGTATGGATGCAGATAAACTCTACTCTTGTTCTAACTTGAATACCGATAATAGAGACCCTTAGTAATCGTTTTTCATGACATCCAGATTTGTTTTTAATAACGTTATAATCTTAGCTTTGCCTAGATCAGGATTGGGCTATGACGAGAACCGGCAAGGAGGAACCCCTTAGCCCGGGGATGCCTTGTCAGAGTTACGCCGAGCCCCTAGATTTTGTTAGAATTTCTTTTTTCTAGATTTTAGAAATAACGTGTGCGCTACATATTTGAGCGCACCTATTATTCTGAGCATGCCTATCGTGTCCTGGATCCCTGATACTGCTATCTCGGATAGAGTGCCATCGGGGTTTTCTGTTATACGAAGATCTATAGGTATACTTTCATCTTCGTCTTCATCGTGGTACTCTTCCTTTAGTTCATTTATAACATTTGTAATATAGCCTTTTAGTTCAGAATCTAGTTTGACATTTATAAGCGGTCGCATGCGCACATATCCTTCACCACGATAGATTACCGCATACCGGGTTCTTTTGTGGCGTAACTCCTCGACCTTCTCGCTTGGAGACAAATCTATGGGACTGCCACCTTCGAGTGAAGCAAGGAGTGTCTTCCACATCTTCAGTTCTTTTTCAAGCTCTTCAACCTTCTTTTTTACCCATTCCCTAATAACATCCATATCTAGATACATCTGGGTCTCCTTCTCTTCAACCCTACTCATCTGAATCTCCCGTAAGAAAACATTGGTTCTTAAAGTCAAAGAGAAGCTCTACAAAGTATTTACCGTGTATTCCGGGGAAACACTATTTATCTAAGCTGAAGAAGTTCGAAAATCATCTATGAAAATGAAGAAGAATAAGGTAATTAGGTTCTTGAAGGACGAACAATGTACTGCTCCCAAGGCACGTCCGGATCCTCCGTGGGCCCTAAAACTCCCCTAGCCCGCAATATTTCCCTAGTTAACAACCAGTAGAGAAGAGCTAAGCTCTTTCTACCCCTATTGTTTGCCGGAATAACCAAGTCGATGAAATTAAGTCTGTTATCAGTATCAGCTAAGGCCACTATGGGGACACCTACTTTAGAGGCCTCTTTTAATGCTTGCGATTCTGCTCTTGGATCGGTGACAAGTACAACATCTGGTTCCATGTACCACTCTAGCCTCGGGTTGGTAAATATTCCAGGGATTACTCTCCCTGTGATAGCTTTGCAACCCACTCGTTCACACATCATACGTGCTGGCTTATGCGCGTATTGACGTAGAGCTATTACTGCTATTTTCTCTGGATCATATCCAGCTAGGAATTTGGTTGCTATCCTTAACCGCTCATCGATCTTTCTTACATTCAATATGTAAAGTCCATCTGGCCTCACTTTGTAGATGAATTTCTCCATGTGTTTAGTGCATATATGGGTTCCCAGAAAGACTCCTGCTCTCTTGTAAACCTCTAGGGGCACGAGTAGATCTTCCTGAGAAGTTGTTTGGGCTTCTCGTTTGGGTTGCTCCTCCGGAGCCGGTGACGCCATATCTACCACCTCCTGTTCTCTAACTTGTACTTACGTAGAGTAACTATATGTGTATACGCGGAAAGTTCGTCTAAATACGGGACAGCAGAAAGAAGTGTTCTCCTGCAACAGTACCTCTTTACGCCAAGATCATCTAATACTTTGCCTGGATCTTCCCCGTTGGACACTCTCTTCTGGTATTCATACCAGATATCACCCAAAGGGGCACCACATGTAAAACAACGCACTGGGACGAGCAAGTTTTGATCACCTGTAACTCTTTTGCCATCTACGCCTTGCACTGTATCTCATCGGTTTTTTGGACTCCGGTTTTCTTGGATCCCCTATTAGCATTGTCCTATCATACTCGTCGAAGAATCTCTTGAGAGTCTCTGCTAACTTATTACGTTTCTCGCAATCCTCGCTTTCTTCGTTCTCGCATTTCAAGAACTCGAGTAGCCCGCGTGTTATAGCCATTCTAACGGCATCTGCTTGTCCCATAAATCCTCCTCCACGTACTCGGACATCTATGTCAACGAGATCCCTTAATGCTCTCCCAGCAACTAGGAGTGGCTCCATCATTTTTAGCCTAGCTATTTCCATAGGTATTAGTTCTATTGGTACGCCATTTACCTTGACTCTCCCCTTTCCAGGTTTTACTATAGCTACTGCTATAGCAGACCTTCTTTTACCAGTTGTAATTATGGTTTTCATCTTACTCACCCTTCCAGCCTAGAGCCTTTGATATCTCTCCAAGGTGAACATACTTTTTAGGTATTCCCCTGCCATCTATATGGGCATCCTTGACTATTACTTTTTCAGAGTCCATATATTCGGCTGGTATGCCTATGAAAACCTTAAGCCTACTCAAAGCTTCTTTTCCTTTCCTATTGTTTTTAGGCAACATTCCACGCACTACTCTCTTGAAAAGACGTGATGGTGTACGTGGGTGCTTAGGCCTCCATTTATGGGATAAATGAACCCTCATCTCTGCCCGGCGCAGGTATCGGTTTATCACTGCTCTTTTGTCACCAGTTACAATCATCTTTTCTGCATTCACAACCACTACTTCCGCCCCTTCGAGAAGTTTTGTAGCTACATGACTTGCTAGTCTACCCAATATGTGTCCAGTGCCATCGATTACTATCGTCTGCTTTGTCTTTTCACTCATATGTTAACACCTCACTCACAATAATGCATGATGATTAGACTATAATCTTAATCTCCCTTGCCTCTGGGCGCTCTTCGAGGAGCTCTGCCAGCGTCAACACACGGCCACCAGCCGCTTCTATTTTCTCTTTGGCCTTCTGCGAATAGGAAAATGCTGCCACGGTTACTTTCTTCTCGACCTTGCCTGCGCCCAGTAGTTTCCCTGGTACTACGATTATGTGGTTTTCGTCGCCATACCTGTTAATCTTTGATACGTTTACTGCAATTTTTTGCCTTCTAGGCTTCTCCAATAGCTCAGCTATATAGAACCACACATTCTTACCTGTCTCTCGTCCCCTCTTCTCAAGGGTGGATATGAGCTTCCTCAACACCAGATTGGTGGGACCTGTACGCTTTGTCATCGTTTTAGGCACCTCCCAATTCGTCTAACACCCTATCGATCTTCCTGTCAAGTTCTTTTATGGCCTGGTTTATTATCGTTGTGGGTGCCAGACCGCCGTGAGTCTCTATAATCAATATAAGTTTGTCGGAGCTATATTCTACTTTTAGACCGTCGCCACATGTTCTTACCGCACAATCACGCAGTAAACTTGTATTTGACGGATCCTTCCATACTATGGTTCCAGTACCTTGACTAATCCTCTCTGCGAGTTCCTTCGAATAGTTTGATATACAGTCAATGCATTCTTCCGTAATAACTGAGGAATCATAGGTTATAACCGGGACATATTTTAGTATAGCAAGTCCGGGGATGAATTTAGCATGCTCTTTGCCCCGGCCCAGGCGCGCAAACATTTCTATCTCAAGGGACTGTCCAGGTGTTAGGTGCGTTATCTCTGTCATTTTATGTACAGGATAAACATCAGGGTCTTCGCTTTCTATATCAGCTGCACGGACAACACGTGTTTCTTCCATATTCTCAGGATGAGAAACATTTAGGACCATGCGAACAAAACACTCGCTATTTCGTGTAATGAAACCATCAATGCAAGTTTCATCGTCTTCACTACATTCTAAATCTGCACGACACTCTTCAGGTTGTTTATAACGTTCGAGCGCCTCCTCGGAACGCAAAACAAGAAGTCCTAGCCTATGCGCTAGCACCTCATTAAACATCGCCGAATCATTCCTGTAAATATTAACCCATTCTACCGCCATTGTAGGAACTTCAGAAAGAGATATCCTACGAAGAGCGCTTACATATTCCAGCGGGAATCCTTCGATGAATAGTACCAGCCTCCTCGGGTTTGATTCTAGTACCTCGACCTTCTCGCCTGCCACCATTTGTCACCTATAGTTCCTATTATTCACCCCATGAAAACATAGAGGTTTAATTTGCCATCAAAAGGTTTGGTATTTGAAAAGAGGAACATTCTTTAGACTCTCCTACCACGTCTACCGCCAGGTCGTCTTGTTGTGTCGTGGGGTATTGGTGTTACATCTTCAATTCTTCCTATTATGAATCCAGAACGTGCGAGTGCACGAATAGCGGCTTGCGCTCCCGGACCAGGCGTCTTTGGCCCGTGTCCTCCTACTCCCCTAACCTTAATATGTATCGCTGTTACGCCCTTCTCCATAGCCTGCTGTGCCGCTTTCCCAGCAGCTATCATTGCCGCGTATGGAGATGGCTTCTCACGATCCGCCTTGACCACCATCCCACCTGAGACTCGGGCCACGGTTTCCGCGCCTGTTAGGTCGGTTATGTGAACTATGGTGTTGTTGAAACTGCTAAATATGTGGGCAACTCCCCATTTTAGTTCTCTAGAGTGGAACGCCATGGCTTTACACCTCCTCCTGCGATGCTATTCGTTGGGCTATTGGACTGCCCGGGGTATACTCGATATACTTCTCTTCTTCCACATCTACCAGGTATCCAGGAGATGTTACACGGCGTCCCTTTATCGCTATGTGACCATGGACAATATATTGTCGTGCCTGATGAATAGTTGATGCAAGTCCTTTCCTGTAAACAATGGTTTGCAGTCTTCTTTCTAATATATGCTCTTCGGTGAGTCCGAGGACGTTGTCTAGCTTAGCGTTTTCAGGAACCAACCCTAACTTAGCCAGTCTTTCTATGAGCTTTTTCTCCTCAACTTCTCTAATTTCGTCTGGTAATGCTAGAAGACTTCTAGCCTGGTGTCTAAAACGACGAGCCATTGTATGAGCTTTCCAAAGCTCTCGCTTGTTTCTTAACCCATACCTACCCATAAGTTCAAGTTCTTTCATTAAACGCTCCTTAATCCAAGGATGTTTAGGCCCAATCCACTTCTTCCGCGATTTACGGGGATCTCCCATCCGACACGCACCTCTCTATCCACTACTTCTTCTTTTTCTTCACTCCAACAGTTACGCCTAGCCTACCAGTTGTGTGTGTTCTCTGACCGCGAACCTTTAGGCCAACAGCATGGCGTAGCCCACGCCAACTTCTAATCTTCTTTTCACGGTCTATATCCTTCCTTGCAGCCCATATGAGGTTAGCCCCATGTAGGTGCATGTCTTCGCCTGTCTCATAGTCTTTTCGTCTATTATACAACCAAGCGGGAAGACCTAACGCGCGGAGATCTTCTACTGCCTTTTCTATTTTCTTTATTTCCGAGTCGGTGAGGAAGCCTACTCTTTTCTCCGGATCTATACCCAGAACTCGGCATATGGCATGAGCCGTGGTTACGCCTATACCTTTTATCTTTGCTAAACCGTAAACAAGTTTCCATGTTCCCTCTACATCCGTTCCTGCAATTCGTACTATATACCTAAACTGCCCGGGTTCCTCTGCCATATTACTACACCATCCCTCATCCAGACCTGTGAGGGTGACATTGCCTCAACCTGGGGATATAAATCATTACTCTGCCAGGACGATATGGATGACAAACCTATAAGTTGCTTATAGTCACTAAACACAAATGGTGAACAACCATGCCACGGTTTGGAGATCTAATTTATGTACCGGAAACAGTTAGTGGCGAAGCCGCTGGAAAGAAAGAAAGCCATGCACCTAAAATTGAGGCGCCAACAACGGTTAAGGCTGGAGAGCCATTCTTGGTTTCTGTCAAGGTAGGACCTCATCCTAACCAGGCCGTCCATTCGATACGAAAGATTAAACTATACTTTAATGAGGAAGGGAGACCCTTCAACCCGATTCACTTAGCAACTATAGAACTAGAACCAGAATATGCGGAACCAGAAATAAAGATAGCTATTTCATTGAAGAAGAGTGGAACTTTATACGCGCTTGCCTACTGTAACCTCCACGGCTTATGGGAAAGCAGCGTCGATGTAAAAGTCGAGTAATCTTCCCTATTTTCTATCCTTTTTATTTAAAAGATAAGAATTTTTGCTTCACTAAAAATATCAGATCCTCTATAATAAAAGAAGAGATTAGAAAGTTAGTGGCATACCCACATTATTTGAGTTCCTTAACTTTCGTAGCGATCTCGTTTACGAGTGATGCCGCATCTCCAGGGTCGATGATCGCTACGCTAGCTGCTTGAACCTCGATTCCGGCAGCCTCACCTAATTTCTTTTTGCTAGGAACATAGACGTATGGTATCTTCTTCTCTTCAGCCAGAAGAGGTAGATGAGCCACTATCTCCGGGGGATCAACGTCCTCCGCTATTACTACCAGCTTCGCTAATCCTCGTTCTACCGCTTTCGTAGTTTCATTTGTACCTTTCTTTATGCGACCTGTTTTCCTAGCTAACTCTACAGCTTGATATGCCTTCTCGGCCAGTTCCGGTGGAACCTCGAACCTCACGTAAAACGGTTTTGCCATTTGTTCATCCTCCTCCCCGTGCGGGTCGTCACGGTCAAGAGATGACCTTGTGGAATAGTTTGAATTTAAATTTAACACTTTCCTCTACCATCTAGACTGAACTCTACATTGTTGGAGGTGAGTGATATGGGGTGCTTGGATAAAGTTGGACCGGGCTCCAAGGCGCCCGAACTAGTAAATGTTATAATAGAGATCCCTATGGGAGGCTCTGTTAAGTATGAATTCAACAAAGAAACGTGTCTAGTTGAAGTTGATAGATTCCTTTATACAAGCATGGTATACCCTTTCAATTATGGGTTCGTACCTGGAACCTTAGAGAAGGACGGAGATCCCGTCGACATACTCGTATTAAGCCGGGAGCCTGTTTTGCCCGGCTCCATGATAACAGCCAAACCTATAGGAGTGCTTGTCATGGAAGACGAGGCAGGTATCGATTCTAAGATTATCGCTGTTCCCAAGCCCAAACTAGATCCTGTTCTAGGTTCCTTTAACGATGTCAGCGAGCTAGACCAGTTGACACGTGATAAAATCAAACACTTCTTTGAACATTATAAGGAATTAGAGCCTGGTAAATGGGTTCGCGTTAAAGAATGGAAAGGCGCTGGGGAAGCACGTCGTATTGTCCAGGAGGCTATTGAACGCTATCAAAAAGGATAATGGGAAAGCATAGTTAGAGTGTGAATAGACATGTTATTAAAACGAGCTTTTTTTGTAATTCTTATTTTTTCTTTCATGATAGGACTCTATCTCCAGCCTACAATATACGCATCGAATGAAACCTACAATCTCTCCTATCATGTATCGATCGGGGGGTTGCCTGTAGCGATAGTTAATTGTACCACAAACACTTATGGCGTGAAAGTTATAGGTTATGATTCCCTTTCGAGGCTTGGGACGTTGAACAAAAATGTTATAGTAAAGTTACTAGAATCAGTTTCAGAGAAAACTCCCTATAAATTAGGTAAAGAAGCATCCTATCCTTTGGTCTATGTTAGTAATGGGCGGAACTACATGCTAGAAACAGAACTATACTATCAGGAAAGAGGTCGAACGGCGGGTGTCTCTTATTCCGTATATGCCTACTATGCAACATACGGTATACCTGCTCTAATAGTGCTTAAGCAACGTTCTGGAGGCGAACTAATAGAAGCCCGAATAACCCTAGTAAAAAGCAGTGATCCTCTACCGGGTAGCGTCGATTTAGACAAAACACCAGGTGTAAAGCTTTCGGGGCCATTATCAGCAATAATTTTGATCGGTGCGTTATTCGCTTTAGCGAACATATCAAAGTATAGGGTAGATAAATGGTATGGGTGGGCAGATCATAACTATACATTCTAATGTTCATGCCCAACGATAAATAACTGGAGTGCTAGCCGTTGCCTTCATGGATTAAAACCGTTTGACGGAGAGTGACATTGAGAATGCAACGCTGGACGAAACTAGAAAATCAAGGAATTCCAGAACTTAAAATAGAACAGAACGGGGCTATAGTTGTTGGACCGCTCGCTATTGATGGATGCGCATATAAACCAGTACGGATAGTTACGCATGCACACCAAGACCATATAGTTAGCCTGTCCAAAAGCTACAAGAATAGCGGGTTCGTTGTGGCTACACCAGAAACATTTGCCATACTTAGAGGACTGGGACTACGCGTTAATTCTACAAAGTCTCTGGAACTAAAGTATGACATCCCTGTAACCATGTACGATGCCAAGTTTGTTTTTCGAAAAATGAACCACATCCCAGGAACAGCTGGGGTTGAAGTAGATCTTGGGGGAAAACGAATTGCATATACCAGCGACTTCAGACTAGAGGATAGCCATATCTTCGAGAATGTAGATGTACTAATTATTGATGCAACCTATGGGCATCCCTCATATAAGAGGACTTGGAGTCGAATGCATATCGTAAACAAGATACTACACCTAATAGAAGAACACGATAAAAACCTATGGGTTTACGGCTATTACGGGAAAGCACAGGGATTCATGCTACTCCTAAGAGAGGCGGGGTATAGAGAGCCTATTGTGCTTACACGTAAGATGTACGGTATAACAGCAGAGTTGGAAAGCGTCGGTTTGAGTTTTGGAAAATATTTACAATACGAGAGTAGAGAATCCGAAGAACTTGTCAAGAGTAACCATTCGATCATAATAGATCATGCGATTAATTTTAAACACAGAAAGAAACGTCCGGGGATACATGTTCTGCTAACCGGCTGGGCTACTAAACCGGTGGAAATCCTCAATGAATGGCACTATCGGATGTCATATAGCGATCATGCTGATTATTATGATATACTAGAGTATGTCCGCCTTGCACGTCCAAAAACGGTGATTGTAGACGCCTCGCGAAGTAGCTACGCTAGATTCATGGCACGAGCCATAGAAAACACCTTAGGTATACATGCACTTGCCATGCCCTAACCCGTGAGATAGAGGGTATAATCGTGGAAGAATGTGAAAGTCTCAGCATACTCCGAGGCTTAGGTCATACGAATATATGGAAGAACACGGTTTTTGGGGCTAGGCTTGTACTTATAAGTATGATACTGGAGATCCTCAGGACTATCCTACTAAAAAATTACCTTCCAGCAGTTCACGTTGAGATACTTGCCCTAGAGTTGCTTCTTACGATGTCAGGAGGATATATGATGTTCCGGGGAGCGCTTGCAATCTATCACCTTGAGTATGTTAACAGTAAACTAACAAAAGATATGAGCTTGTTCTCTACTTATCTGATGTGCAATGAAATAAAATTCAATATAAGAACCCTAGTAAAGAGTATATTAACGGTTAGCCTCACAATAGCTCTAGGTCTAGGTTTCATGTTATTATTAAGGACCTACAATAAGTTGACTAACGCTATACCTGTAACTCGATGTTGGTTATCCTTCACACTCTCATGCCCCAAGGAAAAACCCGTAGAGGCTTGGAAAGAGGCGGTGAATTACGTGGTGGGAAGGGTCGAATCTTTATTTTGGCCTGCTAGCGATTCTATGGAGACCGGCTAGTATGTTCTCGACTTTTGTCCTCATTAGCGGATAAAGTTCCCTGGGGAGTTTTCTAAGTCTCTTCGAGTTTATTATAACCAAGCTTCTACCACAGTTTCCGCAATATAGAACCATTACTCTATCATCCATTTTACTATGGATAAGAGAAAGTGCTTCTTTTCCAGAATACCCGCAATAAGGACATGCAATGTTAGACGCCTCGATACCGGTTTCCCATTCATATCCACAGAACTGGCATTTCATTGTAAGACGTCCATCAGGTTCCAGTATCGCTAGGTCTGTAGACGCACCACACACAGGGCAAACACCTTGCCCGCCTACTAGCGCCTTTCCCGAATCCATTATTTTCTGGGCTACCCATTCCGCTATCGCTTGGAGTATGATAAGCTGGGAGTATTCCTCTTCAATATTGTTTTCTGAAAGTAGGTTTGTCGTTTCTTTCATAAGCTGATCTAGATGAGGTTTTACCGATTGGTATATTTCTACTATGCATTCCCGCGGTTCTTCTATGGTGGGACAGGAACTCCCTATAGTATCGATTAATTCTTTAACTTTTCTCTGGATAGCCGTTACTTTTTCCGAGAAATCAATGTTTATGTCTAGACCGTATAATTTAGCATATCGTGCAAGCTCTGCACCATCTACCAAGGATTACACCCAGATGGGTTCGTTAACTTCGAGGGTAAAAAGTAGAGGGTTTATGTATGTGCTTCGATTCGTGAAGTTATGTAAGTAGGGAGAAAATTACTGGAGCTATAAGTCCTATAGCTATTATTAATGCTGCTGCAATAACGAGTGCCCCACGACGAGTGTCATCATAAACTGCCTCGCCGGGTTCAGTCGAAATTATGTCTCTTATTGCGATACCATAGTAGAGTGCACTGATTCCGCTATTGATTAGAGCTATAACTACGAGCGCCATAGACACCGGGGCTGCCGCCAGGAATAGGTATAGCTTACCCCAGAAACCAAGCAAGGGTGGTAATCCCAGCAAGCTTAGTAGTAGTATAATTATTGATACCGCTGCTGTGGGATCACGACGATATAAGCCTTTGAGTACGTTTAGATCGGTAAATCCTTCTCCCAAAACTGCAAAGAGGGGTGTCTTACTTATCGAGTAGGCTGCCGCGTGTAGTGCAGTTGCTGCTAGAGCCATCATGGCTAGCTTCTGCATTCCTGAAGCAGATGCATACGCTATAACCGAGAACCCTACACTTATGTATCCTATATGGGCTATGCTACTATATGCTAGTATTCTCTGGAGATTACGTGTTGTAAGCGCTGCTATGTTGCCCCATAACATGCTTGCTACGGCAAAAGCGGCTAACATGTAGAAGACTGTTTCTCCTATAGGACCAGCTGATATGATATACAATACTCTAGCTGCGATGGCGATAAAGGCTACTTTGACTATACCCCCTACCAGTGCTACGCCATAGCCGTTTGCCTTGCCGTAGACGTCGGGGAGCCACCAGTGGAATGGAGTTATTCCCAGTTTGAAGCCTAATGCAGTTATGAAAGCGCCAAAAGCCAGCAGTGTTGTTTTTGTTAAGGTGTAAGCTTTTAGTTCAAAGGCGAGGCTTGCCGTTCTAGGTGTTGTAAATAATTGGAATGCAACCCATGTGGCCAGGAAAAGGGTGGCTAGGCTGCCCATAAACGCATATTTAACGGAGCCCTTGACGCTTTCTCTGTCTTTGGGGAGAGCTATTACTACATAGCTGGCTACCGAGATTAGGAGCCATAGAGCAAGTAATAGTAAAGCATCATTTATACCGATGGCATAAATGATACCGAACTGTATTAGCGCCAAGAGGCTATAATAGGCTGGCGATGTAGACCATTTCTCCGCTCGTCCCGTAATCGCTATAAGCAATAGAGCGCTTGAGATCACCGTGATGGCAAGCATGAACGATGAGAACTTATCGTAGACTACTAGCCCGTTAAACATTGTTACTGTGTTTGCAGCTGTAGCATTAAGTAGTGTGCATGCCGCGATTCCCATGAAGATAGTGCTGATCCATGTAAGAGCATAGGGGAGTTTGGTCTCATGTAAATTGATGATCTTCGTTAACGGAATTATCACTCCTATGGCAAGTATCATATAGGCAGACATATTTACCAATTCTATCGTATCATAGACCATTCCTGTTCACCCCCATAAGAAATACAATACTAGGAGTGCGACGCCAATGAAGTAAGCGTAGAACGTTAGATAAAGATCCGTTCTGCCCCGGTGAAGCCCCCTAAATGCCTGAGAACCCGCTATCAGTACTACCGGTATGGCGACATGGTAGAAAGCATCGATAACACCGTTTATCCATCCCATAATTTCTACCAGTCCAGCGAATCCACCTACTATGAAGATGTATATCAAGGCGTTGATATACCATCTGTCATAAAGGAAATCGTGGAGTATCCTTGCGGTTGTACTCTTTTGTAGAAGCCCTACAAAGTCTGGTTTAAACGCTAAATATAGCACAATAGCGAACAGCACCATTAGTAAGGCATACCCTACTATCTCTAGGGTTATACCCGTAAACTCTACTGAGGGTAGCTCGGCGCTTGGCATTGCTAAGGTGTGTCCAAGTAACTCTGCTACTTTCTCCGAGAACCCGAGGGGCCACGCGAGTCCTATCACTAAAGCTGTTAATGCCAATATGAAGTAGGGAAGAAGCATTGTTAGGGGTGCTTCATGGAGATGATGTTCCTCCTCGTGTCTATGGTATGGTTTTATGTGGAATACTCTGACCGTAGCTCTGGTTATGTAGAACGCCGTTATTCCCGCGGTTATTACACCTAGTAGCCATAGGTTTTCGAGTCCGGCTAGGTGTGCCGTATGCAGCACTCCCTCTTTACTCCAGAACCCTGAAAACGGTGGTATTCCGGCTAGACTTAAGCCTGCCAGCCACATCGAAATCATTGATATTTTCATGTACTTAGCGAAGTTGCCCATATCGTCGATGAACCTGCTATGTACTGCGTGAATCGCCCATCCGGCTATGAGGAACAGGGCAGCTTTGAATACTGCGTGGCTCATCAAGTGAGAGGCACTAGCAGCTATGCCTTCATAAACCAGTGATAACGTGTTGCTAGTTCCTGCTTCGGCGCCCTTTAACAGGTACCCGGCCGCTCCTACACCCAGGAACATATATCCTAGCTGTGATGCGGTTGAGAATGCTAATATTAGTTTAAGTTCTCGTGACACTATAGCCATAGTAGCCATCATGAACGCTGTTATTCCTCCTAGAAGAGCGATTATCCAGAAGTAGCTTGTGACGGCATCTAATACTGCACCGCCCAGGTTAGCGGCTCCCACGGCGAATATCGGGGCGAAACGTAGCATGAAATACACGCCCGCTTTAACCATGGTAGCAGCGTGAATGAGCGCGGATACCGGTGTAGGACCGGTCATAGCTGTGACAAGCCATTCTTGGAAGGGGAATTGCGCGCTTTTCGCTAGTGCACCAAGGCTGAAGACTACGAGGAATGCGGTTAGTATTTTCATATTGGCGAGCGTTGCCATCCAGCCGTCGGATTGGGAGGCCAAGTTCGATATTTGTGGTATGGAAAGGGTTCCAGTTAACGCGAAGATTCCAGCCATCCCTATGAGCATTCCTATATCTCCTATTTTTGTGAATAGTATTGCTCTGACGCCGCTATGGCTAGGCTCGAAGTACATATTTGTGCCTAAGGCTTTTCTACCCGGGTCTCCCACCCAGGTATCCTCGTCATCAGTATACCAATGTCCTATCAATGCATAGCTGGCCAGTCCTGTTCCTTCCCAGCCGATGAATAAAAGTACTAGGTTGTCAGCCAGTACTAGTAGGAGCATGCTTCCCACGAAGAAAGTAAAGAAAAAGAAATACCTTTGGAATCCCCAGTCGCCTTCCATATACTTTGTGCTGTATACCGCTATTAGGAATGAAAGCCAAGCCACTACTAATGACATGAAGGCCCCTAGTCCATCCATATAGGTTCCGACGTTGACTCCTATATCCGGCATCCAGCTATGTACAGTGTATATGATGTCTCCATGGTATACCTTTGGTGTAAGGATAGTTGCTATTATAGCTGATACCAGTATGGAAAGTACGCTGAGCCAACTATAGAATGATTCCTTCCTTATCCCCATAACCCATGTTATAGCCATTATGCCGGCGGCTAGGTAGGGGGTCAACCAAATGTATAGCGGGTCTATCATCTTTGTCTCACCCCATCACGGTCTGAAGTATTTGAACTATTTTCGAGGCGGCCGTCAGCAGTGAATCATAGTAGGGGGTTATCCATAGGAAAAAGAGGAAACCAAAGAATGCTATTGCAAGCATCGACCACTGTAGTATTCCGACACTTTCTGGCTTGGCCCTCTCAGCTGTATCGGAGCGTGGTTTGCCGTAGAATATCCTCCTCATATTTATGAATGCGTAGGATGCCGATATTCCTAAAGCCACTATTAGGAGCAGTGTGATTAGTATGAACTGTGCTGATATGTCTATGGCCCTGAATAATCCTAGTATGATGAAGATCTCGCTCCACATGCCAACGGTAGGCGGCATTCCTACTAGGTGCATGAAGCCTACCAGTGCTAAGGCGGCGGTCATCGGGTATTTTCTAGCTAAACCGCCCATACGTGTTATGTCTCTGAAACCGTGTAGGTCTGTAATGAACACGCCCGCGGTCATGAAGAGAACCGCTTTACCTACAGCATGAGCCAAGTAGTGTAGCATCGCGCCGGTTATTCCTAATGATGTTAGAGTGGCTATTCCTAGTAGCATGTATCCCATCTGGCTTACACTCGAGTATGCCAAAAAGCGCTTAAAGTCCGTCTGTTTGAGCGCTACCAGCCCTCCATAGATTATTGTTGCAAACGCTAGATAAATGAAGAACCACTGGTTTGCAGTATAGAAGTCTGGGAATAATGGAACTGTAATCCTAGCCATAGCATAGCCTGCTAGTCCGATCAGGTTAGGAGATAAGAGTGCTGAAATCGGTGTTGGAGCTTCGGCGTGTGCGTAGGGTAGCCACATGTGAACACCTAGCACTGCCATTTTTACAAAAAGCCCGAACGTCATCAATGCGGCTATTAGGGTTGTCATGTTTCCTAATATTGAAGCCGCATTCCCTACCGGGCTTAGAGTGTCTATATTGAGGTAGTCAAAATTACCTGCGATGTATCCATAGTATAACGCTCCTGCCAGGAAGACTACAGCGCCTAAATGGGTCCATACAAAGTATAGCATTGCTATGCGTTTCCTATCCCCATATCCATAGTATGCTATTAGTAGGAATGAGGGAATTAGAGTAAGCTCCAAGAATAAGTAGAATAGTATTAAATTCGTAGAGTATACTAGACCAACCATAGCCACTGCAAAGAGCGTATATAACAGATAGTACACACCTAAGCTAGGCGGTTCCTCGCCTTCGGTTCTCATTTCTTCTATTCTTGTTTTCATGTAAGGCAACGAATAGAAGGCGACGAAAGCCGTGACTACGCTTATACCTGCGACCACTAGCGCCGAGAGGCCATCGAGAGCAAAGGCCAACGTGCCGATCCCATTTATTGTGGTATAGGCTGGATCAACGATGCCGGATGATAGTGAACCCTTGATCGCGGCCACCGCCACGATAACTAGTGGGAAAAGTAGCAGTGCCGCTATTATGGAAGCCAGCGTTTCATACTTCTCGCTCCTAACGCCTAATATCGAAATTATTACGGGAAGGAGAACAGATAACCAGAGCAAAGATGTATCCAATACCACCATTTTAGACACCTCCTTCAACATTTTCTGCTACTTCAGTATCCAAAGTCCCTGTTTTCCTATAGTAGGCCGCAACCAGGGCCACTACAACGGCCACTTCGCCTGAAACTACAGCAACAAGCAAAACTCCTAACGCAGTAGCTGGCAAAGAACGCGCGGCTACTACAGACAAGATAAAGAGCAAGAACCCGTTAAACGCTACCTCTAAAGAGAGAAGTATCCTTATCAGGTTTCTAGTGGCTACTGCACCGTAAACCCCTATAGAGACAAGCGTTATTCCTGTAAAGGCTAGGAGGAAACCTATGGCATCGACCAATTGTCCTTCCACCTTCATCACCCCCTCTTAGCAACAGAGATAGCTTCTACTATCGTAGCGGCTAAAGCGACGGTTATCAGAACGATTACTAGCCCGTATCTTTCAAGCATTACTGTGGCTAATTGGTCCACGTTTACGTTGCTCACGAAGGTGAATGCGGGGTATAATTTATACGCGTAAAGTGATAATGCGACAAACGTTGTTAACCCGGCAACTATTCCGGCGACTTCGTTCCGGGCAGACGTGTCTTTTGCGCCTAGAAGCGAGACGCTGATAATTATGAACATTACGGCGGCTCCTACATATACGATAAGTTGGACTGCAGCGATAAGGGTGTAGCCCATAAATGCTACAAGAAGGGCAACTAAAGATGCTGTTAACGCTAAAGTTACACTGGAATACAGTAAGTCCTTACCTTTAACGACATAAACTGCAGTAAACAGTGCAAGGCCGCTTATGAGGGCGGCACCATAATAGTATAAGTAATCATACATTCTTACATCACCCCCTGGTAGCAGGTACTTTCACTAGACCTCTTTCAGGATCGAAAACATACTTTACAGGTACACCTTCGTCCTTGGCTGGTGTGTCAACGAGTTTTTGAAAACCATCCACATCAAGTACCATATCTTCCATGTTTGTATAAACAACGTCGTGTACTGGCAAATGGGCAAGAGCTTCTGTGGGACATACGTCGACACAATATCCACAGAATATACATCTATTGTAATTTATCACCGGTACAGGCATGGGCCGCTTCTTCCCCTCTACCTGTATTTTGACCATTTTCATAGCGGCAGCCGGGCATATCCTGGCACAGCTCATACAACCTATACATTTCTTTAGTTCAAGTATTATGAAACCCCTGTAAGTCTCGTCAAGCTCAATGAATTCATAGGGGTATTTTAGCGTAAACCTGTTAGGGTTTACAAAATATTTCAACCCTACAAGTATAGCTCCCACGTTCCCAGTTATAGCCGTAAGTAGGGTTTGCTTGGGAGTCTTTTTCTCGACTACTTTACCCGGCATCACGCGTACACCCCCATATAGGCTTCAAGTAGAGCAAGTAATAGACCTGCAAGTGCGATTGGGATGAATATTCTCCATGCCCCGTCTAGGGCTTGGTCTATCCTTAGTCTACCATAGACGGCTCGTAGGAAGCTTATTGTGGCCATCACTATGGTAGCTTTAACGACAACTATGACTGCTGGTATTAGATATCCTGCAATGAACCCTGGTTGAGGCGTGTATGGAGCCCAGCCGCCAAGGAATAACAGTGAGAACAGCAGTGTGTATACGAATCTTTTAATGTATGCTGATCCCATGTTTACACCGTACATTAAGCCACTATACTCCGTGAATGCTCCTGCCACGATCTCGTTTTCAGCTTCCGGTATCTCGAATGGGAACCCACTGGTAGACATTAGGATTGATGCGTACATAGCTAATGCGGCTATCGGGTTAGTGAACAGTATCCACTTATAGAATGGTGCTTGGGCTTCTACTATATCTACGATGTTATAAGAGAGGACGGCTAAGCCTGCGGAAAGCCCTGAAATTATGAATATTAGTTCATATGCTGTTATAACGAATGCTTCTCTCATACCGCCTATTAATGCAAACTTATTGTTGCTAGCCCATGCCGCAGCTACTATAAAGATGGGTGAAAGAGTGGTTAAGCCCATCGATATGATCAAGCTATAATCCATGGGTATTGGGAAATACCGAGGTATATCGGTCATGGGCATAGCCACTACTGGCACGACCGAGAGTACTAATGCGGTCAGCGGAGCACCAATGAATACGGCGCGATCTACTGTTCTGGGGACTATGATTTCCTGGAAGGCGTAGCGGGTCAGATCAGCTATCAGCTGGAGGAATCCGCCCAGCCGTGGGCTTATGTGGTATGGTCCTATTCTCATCTGTACACGTGCTGCGGTTTTACGTTCGAACCATATGATGAAGATTACTACCACCAATGCTGTTACGAGCCCTGGAAGTAAGACAAGCTGAAATAGGGGAGGCCAGATTATGAGTTTTATGATGAAATCTATTATCCCGGTCATGTATCATCACCTGTCTGCTTCGGGCGGGAAATAGTCTATGCTTCCATAAATGGCCGGTAGATCAGCTATCCTGTGGCCGGGTACTATGTATTTGAAGACGATTGCGTTTCTAAATGATGGGGATACAACACGCACACGGTAGGGTTTGGTCTTATTCTCGCTTTCAACAACATAGATTACTTCTCCACGTCCCGCCTCTGCGCGTGCGATGGCCCTCCCAGCTGGCACTTTCAGATTAGCGTACAACGGTATTAGTTTGGCTCTACCGGTAGTTTCATAGACCGTTTTGTAGAGTTTGGGTGCCTTAGCCCAGAACTTTTCATGTAGCGGGTCTCCCTGTGGCATTTTCTCTAATACTTGACGAATTATATTGAGACTCTGCTTGATCTCCATTACCCTTATCCAGGCCCTTGCATAGGCGTCTCCCTCCTCGTAGATTGGTACCTCGAAATCGATCTCATCGTATGCTTCGTATGGCTCGATTATTCTAACATCGTATCTTATGCCTGAAGCTCTAAGGTTTGGACCCACGATCCCGAGCTTGGCGGCCAAGTTTTTGGATATTACCCCTACATCTACTAGACGTTTCTGTATTGCAGGGTTGTCCAGGAAGATCCTCTTATAATCCTCAAGTTTTTTCTCCATGTAGCGTGCTGCTTTCTCTGCCATTTCACGGAATCCTTGTGGAATATCCCGTCTAACCCCTCCAGGCACGGCATATGTATGCGTTAAACGAGCTCCGGTTAGTTTCTCGGCCAATTCGACAAAAACTTCTCTATCGCCGAAAGGCCACATATACATTGTTGAGTGGCCTAGAAAAACTCCAAATATCCCCATTCCATACAAGTGGCTAGCTATGCGGTTTATTTCACAAAGCAATACTCGTAGATATTTTGCACGAGGAGGAGGTTCTATGTCCATGAGTTTTTCGACGGCCTCCACGTATGGTAACGTTATGTTACATGCGTCTAAAATAGCCATTCTCTCCATTAGAGGTATAACTTTTATGAATTCTCTACCCTCGGCTAGCTTTTCCATGGTTCTATGTACATAGCCTAGATCGGGATCGGCCTCAACTATCACGTCTCCGTCAACGCGAATTATTATTCTCATGTGGCCGCTGCCTGGGTGTTGTGGTCCTATGAATACTTCGTAGAGATCTTTACCTATCTTTTTTAGATCCATCCCGGGAAGCTTTATTTCATCCTTTAATGCCGGCGATGCACTCATCTGAATATCCCCTCCTCCTTAACTACAAAATCCTTCCTTAGCGGGTGTTTTGCAACCACTTCGTCAAGTAAGAGAATCGGGCGTAAGTCGGGGTGTCCTTCAAACACGACTCCGAAGAACTCGAAGGATTCGCGCTCTAGAAACTCTGCACTTGGCCATATACCTACTAGGGATTTTACCACTGGATTGTCCCTCGGAATCTCGGTTGACAACTCAATTATATACTTAGCCAAACCCGTGTCGAGGAAGCTCGATACATGATAAGCTACTTCAAAGACTCCCCGTGCCTTATAGTCGACAATAGTTACTGTTTTCACGTGGTCAAATCCATTAGAGGCTAAAGCTTTAGCTGCCTCTTCCCATTGTTCTAAAGGAACCTTAACTTTTATGAAGCCCTTGCCTTCGCTTACTTCAGCTTCTATCCCCGAGGATGACATTATTTCCTTTATCCTATCGATAAACGCCATTACCCCTCACCTCCAGTGTAATATTTAAGCGCTTCCTCACGATACCCCTTTATAATCCATTGAGAAGCAAGGCCTTTCGTGCGGATCATTTTTTGCAACTCGATTATCGCCCTGGCCACCGCTTCTGGACGCGGGGGGCAACCTGGTATGAAGACATCGATAGGTATGATCTGCCACGGTCTTACTATGTTATAGCTATTATAGAAGATCCCACCATCCAGTGCACACGCTCCCATTGCTATGGCAAACTTCGGATATGGCATCTGCTCCCATGTAACCTTCACAGCTTTAGCCATTTTCTTGGTGACCGTCCCTTCGATAATCATGAAGTTCGTTTGGCGTGAGGCAATCCATGGGAGCGCTCCGTATCTTTCTGCATCAAAACGAGGACTCCATGTAGCGGCGAATTCGCATCCACAACAGCTTGTGGTTAGGTGTACTGGCCAAAGACTAAATGCTGTAGCCCAATCTACAAGTTTCCCTAGCTTAGCTTTGTTTAGTAGCAGATCCTGTGCTTTCCTGGCACTAACGTCAAGATTTCCTACGTAGGCTTTCCCTTCTTTCTGGGACACCGCATGTCACCTCCACATCCATTCCTCGACCTTCCTTGACTCATAAACAGCGAATCCTAACAGTGGGAAATATATTCCGAGGAAAGCAGCGAGGTATTGAAGGCTTAACTGGATTTTCTCGGGTGAACTTAGAACTATAAATGACAATACTACTATTGGTTCTAGCGCTAGGAATGTTACTAGATATCCAAAATATTGCATGGACAACGCTACCTTGGCTTTCCCCGAAGGCGGGTTTCCTGCCTCGTATCTTTCATATTTTAATGGCTGACGAGAATCTATTGCTGGATGTTCGCTTACAAGCTTCTTTATAAAAAGCACTACAAGCCAGAGAACTACTACTAGGATTACAGGTAAAACGATAAGTGCCGTAACAATCTCTACTGTCTGGTTTGCCATAAGAGCTTCGATAGTGCTAAGTACGCTCACTACCAACACCCCTAACCTATTAGGGTACCCCATTTTTACTAGGGGCTAACCCAGATTTGCATATATAAACTTTCATGAACCTAAAACCAGGGAAAAGGGGAGAGCCTTAGATAACTAGTATTAAAAGAAAAACGGGAAAACATTCTGGTATGCGAAAATATGAGAAAAGGGTTTAGAAACCTATGAGGTCTTCCAGTCTAGGCGGGTGCGGCGGTAATCCCTTCCTCTCCCTAATCTTCTTTATTAGATCATTAAGCATAGAGTCAGGGACTGGCGCCCAACGACTGAACTCAGTTCCCCAGAATGCTCGTCCAGCTGTAACGCTCCTTAATTCCGCTGCTAGGTCGAATGTTTCTGCTACAGGTATTTCTGCTATTACACGTGCTACGGGTCCCATACCTATAACGTCTAACATTTTTCCTCTTCTCTTGGCTATAACGGATGCTATAGAGCTGACATAATCCATCGGAGTGCGTATGTCGAGTTTTTGTATAGGTTCTAATAGTGTAGGTCGAGCTGTAAGAATACCTGCGTAGATTGCGTTTCTCACTGCAGGATAGATTTGTGCAGGACCCCTGTGGGCCGGGTCTTCGTGTACCATGGCATCATGTAGAACCACCTTTACTCCCCGTACAGGTTCTGCGGCTAACGGTCCTTCTCTCATAGCAAGACGGAATGCCTGTATTATGGTATCTTCTACTTCGCGTAGATGTTGTATACCAGAGGTTCTATTGACGAATATGTTTAAGTTCTCATCGATTGCCCATATCCTCCTGGCTTCTTCGTGTTCCCATCCCGCTTTGTCTCTCAGAATCTTAGCGCGCTCTTTCGTGTCCTGATCTTCACCGATCTCGCCTTCCTGCATCAATTTTAGCGTCTCCTCGTTGAGCGGCTCTACAGATATATAGAACCTGTTGTGCTTGTTGGGGCTCTTGCCCTCGAATACCTTGCTGGCTGCTCTAACACCTTCTCTATACACCACTATCGGCGGACTAGCCTTGACTTCTATGTTATAGTTTTCTTTGAGCAGTTGAAGAGCGATTTCGAGATGCAGCGGGCCCATACCGGAGAGCAGGTATTCGCCTGTTTCCTCGTTGATCTTGACTACTAGGTTGGGGTCCTCGATGCTGAGCTTTCTGAGCGCTTCTATCATCTTTGTTAGTTCTTGAGGCCTCTTTGGCTCCACTGCAATAGTTACGACAGGTTCACTCACATAGTGCAACCTCTCGAATGGGGCTGCATATTCTTTAGCATCTATGTCAACGGCTGTCTCGCCTGCCCGAGCCTTATCTAATCCCAACACGGCGGCTATGTTCCCAGCGGATACCGATTTTGTTACCTCTCTATAGGGACCCATGTAAAGGCTGACCTGGAGTACCTTTTGCGCGATTCTACCGTTTACCAGCCATAGCTCCTTTCCAGGTTTTAGAGTACCTGAGAATACTCTTCCTGTAGCCACTAAACCTGCGTGAGGGTCAATTCTAATATCGTTTATGAAGAAAACTACTGGTCCGTTCGGATCGGCTTCCATCATTGCTTTTGCTAGGGGGCTACTTAGATCACCTTTCCAAAGCTTCTCTATCCTGTACTTTTGGGCTTCACGCGGGTTAGGGACAAACCTAACTACCATATCTAACAATGTTTCGTGTAGGGGTGCCTTCTTCTCGAGTTCCCTTAAACCTTCTTTGCCCTTGTTGTACGCGTCGATCACATCTTTTATTTTTATACCGCGCTTTGCTGCTAAGGGTATTGTAAAGCCCCATCTGTCCCTAGCAGAGCCAAAAGCTACCGTCCCTTCTGCAGGGTTGAGCTTCCATTTCTTGAATTGGGGCTCAGCATACATATCTATGAGGTTGTTAACTTCTCTGATGACTTCGATAAAGCGCTGTTGTATCTGCTCTGGGGTGTACTTTAGTTCCTTGATTAGCCTATCCACCTTGTTTATGAAGAGTAATGGCCTTACACGTTCTTCCAGGCTTTGCCGAATAACTGTTTCGGTCTGCGTCATTACACCTTCTACGGCGTCGACAACAACTATAGCACCATCAAGGACTCGAAGGCTCCTAGTTACCTTGCCGCTGAAATCAACGTGGCCTGGTGTATCGATAAGGTTGATAATGTAGGGCTTTCCTTTGTATTCGTGGTACAAGCTAACGTTTGCACTCTTCACAGTTATGCCTCTCTGTTTTTCCACCGTGAGGAAGTCTAATGCTAAAGCCTCTCCCGCTATTCTATCTGAGATCATTCCTGCCGCCGCAAGAAGTGAGTCGCTTGTAGTTGTCTTGCCATGGTCCACGTGAGCGATTATACCGATGTTTCTTACTTGTTCGAGATTCGACATTATCTTCTCTATTTCGGATACCATCTTAAACCGTGCCAAGTGTATACACCACCCTAGGTCTAAACTCAGTTTTGAACGTGCCGGGTTCGGGGGTTTTAAAGATGAAGGCTTGTAAAGGGGTAAGAGTCCCTATAATATGCTTCTTGGCTTTCTCCGGTTAGTTCCCTGCCATTTTGATTGTAGAATCTTTCTGATATACAATGCCCTTTTTTCTCCAATACCCGGTATCCGTGATAGCTCGGATATGGATGCCGTGAAGATCTTTTCTACGCTACCAAACATCTCAAGCAACCTAACCGCAAGCTTTGGCCCGATGTTTGGTAAGGATTGAACAATGTAAAGTTGCCATTCACTTATGCTTGAAAGCTTTGGTTTCTTATGTACAAGAATCCTTTGACCCCCCCTACTATAGAAAACCTTGCGGGCGAGGTATGCCAATATTTCCGCCGTCTCACGAGGATCTTGGCTGTAAATGATCTTTATACCATAGTCAAGGGTAAGTGATATTAGGGCTGCTCGAGCCTGATTTCTAAAACGTTTACTTATCTTGTTTAGATCACCCTCGATTATCATTATCGGGGTCAAGTATGCTTCTGAAAGACGTTTGGCTTGATCGAAAAGCCGGCCATCGAAAAGACTCTTGACAAAATCCGATGCACTTTTCCTTTCTATAGCAATGTCGTCAGATATGATATAGTCTCCCACCGTTAGCTGTTTATATTCCACCATAACCATTTCTTCAAGATATTTGGTTACACTAGTATTTCGCTCCCGGAGATCGGCGATAACCCTAATTTTCTTTTCCATCGGTATCACGCTCGAGATAAGTAATTATAAGCTGTATTATTTTAGAGACCATTTTCTCTTTGCGTACAGGGGGTTTTCCACTAACTTCTACCAACGCGCTCTCTGCGTGGCCGCCACCGGAGCCGCCCAGTTGTATGGCGAGTCCAGAGGCTATTAAACCCGCATCGAATGGTTTCCGGGTTCTGATAGCTATCCTATAGAAATCCTTTTTCACAGACAACACCAATGCTATGTCAGCTCCAGCTATGAGCATGTTTCTCGCCACTTGAGACTCGTACGAACCTACATGCGTGCCCGCTATCAACACGTTATTTATTTCTTTAATTATCATCCTCTGCATTCCCTTTAATACGGCTATTCTCTCAGACAAGGGAGACGGAACTCTCATAACACCTGAAACTAGTTTATAGAGTTCTTCGATATCTGCTATTCTCGACAGAAGTTTTAGCGTGTAAGGACTGATTCTTTGAAGCCTTTTGGTATCATAAAGTATGCCGGCCACTAGTAACGCCTCTATCTCCTTAGGGACAATCACATAAGTTCCCGTTAGTTCTAATGTTTCATAGAGTTTTACCACCATCTCTGAGGCAGAGGTATAGGTTGAATCCCTCCAAACGATGCATTTGTCAGCTAATGTACCCGTAGAGTGGTGGTCAATCACTATACAGTTCTGGCTTTCTCTAATATAACGTATACAATTGCCTAATTGGCTTTCATTAGCCGTATCAACGACCACGGTCAGATCGGATGAGCCTGAATCACATCCACCGCATATTAAGTCGTATCTTTCCTCCACTCCAAATCTTTCTACAAGCTGCAACGTAAGTGAGGCACAGTCTTCTGGAGATAGAATTGTGAGTTCGGGAGAATTGAATAACGCTTTGAGCATGTATCCAAGCCCGATGGCAGAACCCACCGCGTCTGGATCAGCGTGCTTATGTGTTACAATAGTTACTCTTGTTATTCGCCTCTTTCGTGATAATGTCATCAGGTGTAAGATTATGTTATCCGCATTCACCTTTCTTCATTACCTCCTCAATAATGCCGTCAATTTCGCGGATAAGCTCGTCTAGTGCGTATCCATATCCCTTCATTATGGGGCGGGTTCCATAACCTTCAACGTCGAGTTTGGCTTGCCTTTCTTCTGGGTCGATAACTATTGACAAGACAAGGTCTTCTATTCTGCTTATGTCACCTTTGCCTAGTCGTTCTAGTAAAAACTCGACTATTTTGTCTTCGATGCAACCCAAGTAGGTTCACCTAATAGTAAGAAGAAGATCGGGAATGGGAATGGATTGACTATTCTTTTTGCGCACCGCCACTCGCGATTAATTGTTCCGCCCGTATTTTAGACTCGGTTTCTTTAAGAAGCTTCTCGAGCTCATCTATTTTTGATTTAATTAATTTCTTTATATTTTCTAACCTTTCAAGTCTTTGTTTTACCTCTTCTAAAACTGTATCTCTAGAAACTTTGACTAGGACACCACCCATACTCTTGTATACATGGCTTACGTCAGTGTTTTCTTCCAAGAACTTCTTTAGTTCATCTAGTTCCCTAGTCTCTATTTCGTATGCATTATATTGTTGCACATAGGCGTCTAATTGTTCTTTCAATCCATAATATTTTGTGACGAGTTCCCTTAGTTTAGCTTGCGACATATTATCCACCTCTTACATACGCTTCTCTGTACTCTAGGCGTAATGAACGGGCTTATATATCGTTACTCCTGCTCCCCGATGATAGCGCTGAGAATATAATATGCAAAAGCCCAAAAAGCGAGTTTGATACAGCCAATAAATCAGAGAATTTTCTTGTCTCAACCTCTATTTCCACACCTTCATCCTTTAATCTGATCTGAAAAGTGCCTATACGTTTGTTTTCTGGATTCTCGATTTCTGGGACAAGTACTTCATAAATCGAATATCTAAATGTATCAGTTTTACATTTCATTAAAATACTAAAATAGTATTTAGCGTCATCACTCATAACTGTACACCTTAATAAAAGGTCCGGAAATGCCTCCCCTGTGGAGACATTTTACCGCAATGATCTCACCAAACGATTCTACTGATATCCATGCTTTATATATAGGGTCCGGGGGGCAATAGGGTAGATTTAATGTTCTTGAAAGCCTTTCCGTAAGGTCACGAGCTTTATCGCCGACCTGTACTACGCAGGAAACCTTTGACTTCTTGTGTGGAACGTTTTTCTCCCTCGCTAGAGATACACCTTTCAAATATAACGTCAATGAAGGTTTTAATGTTGAAGAGGTTGTATCTAGCTCATAAAATACTATTCTCGATGGATTGCCATATCTTTCTGAGATAACTATAACGACGTCGTATTGTTCCAGTAGAGCAAAATGATAAATATCCTCTAATGATCTTTTACCTCTGTTCATCCTCTCTGCAGCTGGCAAACATCCTGATAACTCTTTCGCAAAACTTCTAGTACGTGGCGATGCTCGCCTAGACGTGGTAACTAGATACCGCACCTGCGCTCCCCACGTATGCTGGCTCCGAGTTAAGGATGAAAAGATTAGTAATGGAGTATATTTTTAGAAATATTAGAGTTTGTTTTTCATTTATTCCTACGGAGATACTCCTCACGATCAATTATCATTACATTGGGATAGTAAAGGTTGAGACCTGTTTTCGGTACATAGGCTCCGCCGGCCCACTTCGCTCCACATTTTTTGCAAGCCCATATGCCAGTGGATATACGGTAGACCCTGCCTACTGCGCCACACACTGGGCATTTATGTGGTGCATAACGCTTCTCGAGTACTTTCTTTACACGCTTCCTTAGTGTTGAACCGTATCTAGGACCGTATCTTCCTACTATACCCACGCTTTTCGTTCGGCGTGCCATTACTTATCACCACTGACCCTATTGGAGACCTCCGGTAACCTTGTTTATAGCATTAAAGTATTTTGGAGCAGTCGACAACGCCAAATTTGCCGCTTTTATAAGTTCCTCGTGTGTTAGCCCTCCCTGACCCATCTTCTGAGCTCCAGCTATGAGTCCCTCCTCACTAATAATGAACGCTATTCGTGCATCCGATACGACCTCCTCATCTAACGATGGGTCAACTATTAGGTGTTCACCTATCTTTGCTATGTGAACCGATACAACCTTATGTTTGAGGGGTAGAGGGTCGGTTTTCACGCTCTTATCTACTGTAACGTGATCCTCTTCTATTTCTGCTTTGGGTATACGTGTATTCATAAGTGCCGCCATAGTCGCTAATGCTGCAGCATCGAGCAGGTTTCCATCGTGATCTATCACATAAAGGTCGATCCAAACGATCCAAACTTTCCGTCCTGGAATAAGGACCAGCTGTTCTAAATCAACAGCACCTAGTTCTCTTAGACCTCTATCTACGACTCTTGCTAGTTCTATAGCGTTCTCATCGGGTGGTCCGGGCTCGAATGATGGCGATGCTAAGGGAACGAACTCAGCGTGTACTGTAATTACCCCCGAGTTTGGCATATCTCTGAATGGTTCACCTATCTCCATCTTGACTCCTGCTATTACAACCGTCCTGCCCAGCTTCACTAGGGCTGATCCCTCTGCCTTCTCTACGTAATTGGGTATAATTTCTATTGGTCTAATAGCATCTGGGGTTCTCTCGTCAACCCTAACTCCTCTCTCGAGCAACGAGAGAATAGTGTTTCTTTTTAGTTGTGGAACTATAGGAACTCTAAACTGTGTAAATGACATATCAGGTCACCCCACTACATTCGAATATTTTGCGCGTAAAACTTCGCGTTGCATTTCATTGAGATGTAGTATACCCTTCTCCGCCATTTTTATTGCAGTTTCCATCTCTTCCGGCGTAAAGACGCCATTGAGTTGGAACAGTGTTATGAGTCCTAGATTGGGTGCCATAGCCACCGGCATATCAGCTTCTCCATACATGTCCTCGACCTCATCTAGATCTAAAACTATCGTTCCCTCGACCTTACCAACAGCTACACCTGCTACTAAGTCTTTCATAGCTATTCCCGCGTCAGCTAGAGCTAGAGAGGCGGCTGTTACGCCTGCCGTTCTTGTACCGCCGTCGGCCTGTAAAACCTCAATAAACACATCTATTAGTGTTCTAGGATAGAGTTCACTCATCACTATCGGCTCTAAGCTTTCCCGTATGACTTTTGAAAGTTCTATTTCACGCCTACTTGGTGCCGGGCTCTTTCTATCTGATGTAGAGAAGGGGGCCATATGATATCTAACACGTAAAATTGCCCTATCAGGCAATACCATATACTTTTGAACGGGTTCACGTGGCCCATACACGGCTGCCAGAATTCTTGTTCTCCCGACTTCCACTAGTGCCGAACCGTCGGCATTGTAAAGAACTCCGACTTCCATTTTGACTGGACGCATTTCTTCAGGAGTGCGTCCGTCGTGTCTTTTACCGTCCTCCCCGATGAGTTTTATATTGAGTGGCTTCTTCATTTCTTAACACCTCGAATATGATCCTCTAAAAAGGAACGAATACGGTCTGTTAAACCTGAAGTGTGTGTCTCGGCCTCGATTTTCTTTAGGGCAAGAGCCACTACATTCTCCATGTCCCGGTTTTCACATTTTACATAGACCCTTCCATTCATGCCAACGACCATGTCACAATTACTAGCCTGAACCAAAAGGTTTAACATACTGCCTTTCCTGCCTATAATTCTAGGAACACTTATAGGTTTCACCTCAACAACGGTACCATCTATTATTTTCCCGAACTTGTCGCTCCCTCGGAGTGTTATAGTAGGGTTCCTCGACCGGTCGAAGGATGATATTTTCCCTATAACGTAGTCTCCCTCCTTTAAATATAGTGAAAGTAGTGCTGTTCCCGGATTGAACCGTTTGCTGAGAAGCTCTTGGTAGCTGAGAAACGCTGTGTAAGGCGCTTTTATATCGAGTATCCAGTACGTTGTCCCAGTCGATATCACCATGCCGATAACCACATCTCCCGGTTTCGGAATATAGATTGATTCAAGCGGCATGAACACCGCTTTTTCCTCACTTAAAACCACTAGTCCGGGGGTTGCCGCAAAATACTTGTCATCCTTCTTATAGACTCCTTGGCCTCCCTTGACTTCGACTTCTTTTGCAGGTATTTCCTCCCCGGGTACAACAATCAACTTTTCCTCTTCTGACAAGGTTCTAACCCACCATTTTCACGTCAACGTATGCTCTGCCCTTAGTCAGCTTATTTAATCTATTCATCACCTCTGCTTGTGCACCCGCAGGAATCTCTAGTTCCGCTACAAGGCTACCATCGTTTTTCCAATCGGTTTTCTTTAGATTGCCAAGTCGGGTTAACTCGCCGTAAACCCGGCCCGAATACTCTGGTGGTATCTTTACTAATAACAACACTTTAGCGAGTTTTATTGGCATTACACGGGATATCTTCTTGACAGCCTCTATGGCTTGGGCTTCCGCTGATTTATAGAGGTCGACGCTTATTCGCAATTCTTCGAACAGGTTCTCGATCCTCGTAGCTGGTATCGGTAATTTTGTCTTGGGATCAATAGCATTGCGGGCTATGTAGTTTATGATCTGTCTCTTCTTCGCTTCTAGCATTTTCCTCCGCTGTGCAGCAGTAAGTTGCAACTCTCCCGCTTCTAGGATCTTCTTTGCTATTGTACTTATATCATCGGTACCGAAAACTTTTCTGAGGACTTCGGGGCTGGCTTTTAGCCCTTTTCTGGCATCTTTGTAGACAGTGTCTGATACTAGTAGTTCATCCATATCTACTTTCTCTCCACTCTTAAACTTGAAGGCTAGGTCCGGATTAACCAGTATCTCGAATCTAGAACCTCCCGATTCGTATCTTGCTATTACATATTCGTGTGATGGAGTCATTCAAGCACACCTCTAAGTTCTATTCCATTTAATGAGTTAGAAAGCGAGAAACTTAAGCGTTGAAATCATATATTCCCCGCATATCCTAATGGAGGTTAGTTCATGTAATGCGATCGAGTAATCGTGTTCCCAAATTATTAGGGGGTATCCTAAAGTTCTTTCAGAGAAAGCTTTAGGTACTTGTCCTTGTCCTCGCGTGTCGCTATCGTGAATATGGGTTCCTCTACAGTAGCGTATCCTAAGTCAAAGTTTTCATA
>WAOQ01000022.1 GCA_015521205.1 Desulfurococcales archaeon | reverse complement strand
GGATGGACGTTATTCGTCTCATTGCCGAAGGAAAGGTAGCCAAGGAAGCGGCGGAAAAGCTACTCGAGGCCATGGCCCGCAACCCAGGGCTAACAGCAGAAGATGCGGCGGAGAAGCTAGGTTTAACAGGATTATCCAGAGAGGAAATTGAGGCTATCGTCGAGCACGTGATAAAAGAGAACGCTGAAACAGTCAGAAGCCGGGGAGAGAAAGCTATGGGACTTCTCATGGGACGTGTAATGGCCCGTCTAAGGGGACGCGCAGACGGTAAACTCGTAGCTTCCATCGTACGCGAGAAACTACATGAGTTCCTAGGAAAGTCCTAGACCTGTCTCTAAAGCCTTAGTCGGCGGTCGGACCACGACATCCCCAGCCTTTATTTCCAAATCATCTATCAAACCATTTTCACGCATCAAATCTAATACGAGTAACGTCTGGACCGATGCATAGTAAAGCCTAGCCAGCTCAACCGGCTCTCCCTTATCATACATTTTTGAAGGCGGCTTCCGAGGATCAAAACTCACCTTAACTGGTTTAGCGACACGGCTGGCCGGATGACGTTTCCAATATCTGTACGCTCCGTCGTCGGATGTAGCTATGTAATTCCCATTTAGAAGCTGGAGATCCATCATTGGTATGGCTGTATCACAGCCGCCGGGCGGTGACGGGGCCACGCTCTGGGAAGAGTATAGGAGATCCTCCAACCCGAGCACTGCTAAGGCTCTAACAAGCCTGTCCGGGGACGATAGTTTCCCACGTTTAATTATCTCCGCCCACTTAGAGGTAATCTCCCTTTCAACACACTGTGGAAGCTCGATACGCCCAGTCTCCCAGGCATAGAAGTGGATCCCATAGAAAACCAGGTTCGTGTCAACAATGATCCTCTTATAGGTGGATGAGAGAAAGCTATGCAAGTCAGTCTCTCGATTATCTTGACGGGTATGAAGGCGTGAAAGACCAGTCCATGCCAGTGATGACTTGAAGGCTGTTCCACCGGGCTCGGTATGCTCGAGCCTCTCAGCCACTTCGAATAAGAAGGAATGAAGGGAATCACTCAAACCCAGTATTTCAATCGGATTAACAGGTATGAGTTTATGCCGCCGTTTTATCGAGCCCTTTCTAGCAACGACAGAAACTGGGATATGGCTACCAGGTTCGCCGCCCCAGGCTGCGGCTTCGTTTAAACGCCTAGTCATCTCAGCTACAGTGCATCTAAGTAGAGGGAGACCAGTCTCTGTTCTATCCTCTCTTAGACATTCGTTCTGCTTGCTATAATGGAGTTTGAAACGTTGAAGTGAAGCTGCATTTTCAGGTCTCTCACGACGCTCATCCCTTAACCATCCGGGATCATGTAATACTATGACCCTTTGTGTTCCACGTGGAGTATATGGATAATGTAGCCCCCTCCATGGGCCGAAGAAAAAGTTTACGTGGAACGCCGTATTTCCATCCTCGCTACTATGCCTTATAGATGCCGCTGTAAGCGCGGCTGCGGCGCTTCGCCCTGCGCTCGACACAAGTATTCCTACACGATCGTCTAGGGACGAGATCAGTCTCTCCACGTCTCTAATTAGAGTTTGACCGTCCCCGTAATCTACTATGCTTGGCATGAGTTTTTCTTCCATGGGCAACTTTAGGGTCTCCAGGTCTTTCTTTAACTTGTTGACTAGGCTTTCGGGTGTGTGTCTTGTCTTGAGGATTATGAATCCTTCTATCCTGTATTCTTCCCATATTCTAAGTGCCCCAGAGATAGCTGCTAGGGAGGATGCGGGATCCCTGGATAACGGTATTGCGAGTCTCAATTGTATTCTAACACCTCGTGGGGGCTAATTCCTGGTTTATTTGTGATTTGGGAATAAGAGTTTTGGCGTATGGTATGTGGAGAAAAGATTAACATATTTAACATAAACATATTAATGATAATCATGATTATGTTTTATCGGTGGTGCGAATGAAGAAAATATTCGTTAACAGGGATAGTGAACTCGACATACTCTTTAAGGAAACGAGTATGCCCGGGCTAAGAACAATAATCATCTATGGACGCAGGAGAATAGGAAAAACATGGCTTCTAAAAGCATTCAAAACACTACACAAAAACATCCATTACATACTAGTCCCCGAAGCACCAACCAAAACATTACTACAAATTATTGCTCAAAGACTTCAACCCGTATGCCATGTAGATGATGCCAAGAACTGGGAGGAGATATTAGAAAAACTAGCCTCCTGTGCTCGTGAACAGCATACCATTATATTAGTCCTAGACGAATTCCAACGTCTAGGCCCATCCTTCGCTGTAGCCCTACAATTATTGCATGACACAGATCCTGACGCACCTCTCAAAATAATCCTTTCAGCAAGCGCGGTCTCCGCAACAGAGAGGCTAGCCGGCCCACTAGGACCACTATACGGGCGTTCACGATTAATACCTATTCGAGGATTCAATCTATTGGAAGCATATACCTACTTACACGAGAAGCTCGGCGCAAAACCCCTCCAAGCATTCCGGTTATACGCTATACTAGGAGGATCACCATTCAACCTATCACTAGCCGATACGCTCGACTGGAGGCAAATCGCGCTAGACCATATACACTCATTATATGGAAGACTATACGAGGAGCCAATCCACACCCTCAACTCTGAAACCCGGGAACCAGGAACATACTTAGCTATACTCCATACAGCATCTGGCACGGGAGCCCCCTACAAGAAAATAGCCCAAATAACAGGCCGGACTAGTCTTACAAAATACATTGAAACCCTAAAAAGCCTAGGGCTCATAACAAGACTCACACCATACGGCTCCAAACCATCTACACGTACAAGCTGGTACCACATCACAGACCCTTATTGGGACTACTGGATCCAAAATATATACCCATATCGGGAAGAAGCAGAACTCCTAGGTGTGACACCCCTCCGACTACAACAAACCCAAAAACATTTCTCTATGTGGTTCGAGAGAGAAGCAAGAAAACTACTCTCAATAATCCATAAATCACCAGCCAAGCCATGGTGGAGAAGAGATATAGAAATAGACGCTGTTGTACCCTTCCAAGACGGAGTTAAAGTCTATGAAATCAAATACGCGGAACTAGACGAGAATCAAACCTATAGGCTACTTGGAGCCTTAAAGAACAAGGCTAAACATCTAAACCAACGAATAGCATCCTTGGGGATCATAGCTATAAAAACGCCAGAGATACCTGGTGCAGAGACTTGGACTCTAGAAAAACTATTGTATAAAGCCCTCCAGAAAAAAAGAGTCTCCATACATAGGGTATAGATTATATCATGGTATCACCTAAAATATACTATTTTTTCACATAATTCAACCATGTAATGTTTAAATTTTTGATAAGAATACTGTAACAACTGTTACCCGGGGGATAACCCTCTACAAAAACATCCAAAAACGGGGGTGAACCCGGGATGATGGAGGAGAAAGTAAAAACACAGAAAACAGGTCTAGACAACCTCCAAGACGAGCTTAGAAGCCTCATAGGACAACTAGACTACCTCCGAGGACAAATCGATACGATAAACGCGGTCATAGACGACCTCGTAGGCAGCCTCCAAAT
>WAOQ01000021.1 GCA_015521205.1 Desulfurococcales archaeon | reverse complement strand
ATACTGCCCTAAGCTTTACAGAGACCTCGAATGGTAGTATACCCATTGTAAGTAGGAAGCCTGCTAGGTCGGTTGAGATTACGTCTCCGGGCTTGGCTACCACTGTGTCCTTCGTTATGTGGACAGTTCCTCCCTTTATCTGGTATGGTATACGTAGTTTGCTGAATGTGCTTAGCTGGGGTCCAGGTTTTATGCCTGTATCGCCGGCCGGCACTACTATTTCTTTATCGGTTACCTGTCCTGGCTTAGCAGCTACTGGCACTTTCAACTCGCCTAACGTTTTTGCTAGTTTGAAGGGATTCATATTTGTGAGAACCAACATTATACTGCCCGTCAAATAGTCTCCCAGCTTCTCCACATCTATACCAGCCTTTTGGAGCGCCCGCCTGGCTATACTCGTTTTCACTACTTTGAACTCGACTTTGCCCCTCAATTTCTTGCGTATTTGCTGGAACTGGGCTGTGGGTAGCCTTTCCAGCGAGCCGATACCGATTATCTTATACTTCTTTATGAGTTCAGCTGTCTCCTCGACAGCGCGTATTTTCCATTCGGGGATTACTCTCCTCCCCCTAGCCTGTAACGACACTCCAAACCACCCCCTAGAGTACGCGGACCGGGATGCCCATTGTTTTCTTCACTATCACCTTGTCGACTTTATCAGCTCCTAGCCTGTTCTGGATAGTGTTTAGCACGGCTATCAAGTTCTCAAGCAGCTTCTCCGGCTCCATATCTTCTGTTCCTATCCTCATGCTTACTTGTGGTTGTTTTGATATTCTTACCATGACAGCACGCTCAAACCGTTTTACGATATCCTCGATGTTTGCCGTAGGTGGAACGGGTATCGGTATCTTGCCTCTAGGCCCGAGCACAGGTCCTAGGAATCGCCCGGCCAACCCCATTAATGGAACTTGTACTAAAACCCAGTCACATTGCTGGGCTATTCTCTTCGCCTGTTTCCTTTCTATGCCTTGAAGCTCTTGTCTTCCAATAACTCTCAGTCCTAGATCCCGGGCTTTTAGGGCCATGTCTCCTTCTGCCACTACACAGATGTTTACTTTTTTGTTTGGCTTGTGCGGTAGATAGACCGTCTCTCTCAGCCTCGCATCGGGGCTCTTGAGGTCTATATTTTTAAGGACTATCGTCGCGTCTACTGATTGAAGAAATCTCCTCTTTTTACCCAGGACTAAGGCCTCCCTTATCTTCTCGAGAACCTTTTCCCTATCCAGCGCAAAGCTCATTTCCAAACACCTCTTCGACGGCCCCCTAGTCTAAAGGGGCCTCCTCCCCCATAAGGGGAAGTCAAGGAGAATGTGGATAAAGTGTTGGAGGCTTTTTAAGATTCCCTTTTCTCCCATTCTTCTTCGTACTTTGAAAGGACGGCGTCGTAGAGTCCTTCCTCGATCTCCTTAGTTACCTGTTTGGGATCCTTGCCGTCAACTGTTATACCTATACTCCGCGCAGAACCCAGTATTGTTTTAACTGCTGCCTTTAAAGTTTTGGCTAGTAGCTGTGGTTTCTTTTTGAGAGCTATCTCGATTATCTTCTCAATACTTAGATCCCCTATCTTCTGGTGTTCAGGGTCACCGCTTGGCTCTTTAGCACCTACAGCTTGCAGGAGCAAGGCAGTCGTCGTCGGTATCCCTACTTCTATCCTATATTTTTTCGTAGACGTGTCTATAATCACTTTCACAGGAATAGTCATGCCTTTGTAGTCTTTGGTCGCCTCATTTATCTCCTGGATAACTTTTCCAACGTTAAGACCCGCCGAAGATAGCGTGGGACCTAGGGGTGGACCAGGCCTAGCATTCCCACCTTCTATCAGGAAACTCAAAACTTTCTCCCTAGCCATACCTCACTACACCTCTTCTTGCTCTTTCCTCACATCCTCTATCGGGACGGTTGTGGTCATGCGGAAATCGGTTTCTAATATGCTTAACTCAACCTCTTCCTTGCGTTCATTCACGCTTATAACCTCACCCTTGACACCCTTTAAGGGACCCCTAACTATCACCACGATATCCCCGGGCTTTAACATGGCGACTGCGGGTCTAGCCACCAGGAGATCTCTTATTTCCTCTTCCCGTAATAGCACGGGGCGACGTCTCTTCACGTGCTTTACACCTAGAGTTGCCTCGTAGAGTATATGGGGTCCCGGGACCTCGAGTATAACTACCCCTTTTAGTTTATCAGGAACTATTATCGAATAAACAGGAAGCCCTAGAGCGTTGGCTCTTTCTTTAATTATAAGTGCCACTTGTACCTCGCGTCCACCTGTCACGCTAATAGCGTAGAACACGTTTCTCCCGCGTCCACCGCTTTCCAACTGGGAACCACCTTCTCTTACATCCAATGCACATCACTACCACTTAAGGATAAGATGGAGAGAATAAAATACTGCCTTTCGACGCGAACGTGTATTGTTAGTTAACCAATAATCACGAATACTAGATGGATAAAGTATGCTATCAAGCCTATCAACACGAAACCGAGGAAAGTGAGTTTCGTTATAAGTTTAAACTCTTCATCGTCCGGCTTCTTAGATAACAACAGTATTGTTCTCCAACTCCTCACCACGTCTTTGAGCTTACCCAAAACCATTGCTACACACCCTTTACCTATTCCGGAGCTATGCGTGTGGGATATATCCTATTTTAAACACCACGTTCTTCTCGTGAACCCGTTAAATCCTTGCCTTTTTCCTAATCGACTCCCATTCAGCCCTTAAATCGCGCTCCTCTACAGGTCCACGAGGATAAGATTCCCTCCAAAGTCTTGCCCGGAAGCGGAAGACCTTTACCTCGGGCTTACGCCAACAGCTAGGTGGTAGACCGGCCTTTATACAGGTCTGGTCTAAGAATTCCTCTTCAGTCCAACCATACTCTACAGGCACCTGTGGCAGTAGGAGCCCGGAGAAGAACCCGTGTTCAATATATAAGCCGTCTCTCCCTATTTTTACGAAATCCAGTCTTCCCTCTACGTCTTTGGGCGCCTCTTCGAACTCTGATAGTACTGATACCTCAAATGTAGTCTTATCTAATTCCCCCCTGGTTAATGGAGGGAACCTGGGATCTGAGAAAGCTGCCTGTAATGCTACTTCCATGGTAGACTGGAAAAGCGGCTTTATTGGCCGTATATAACCTATACATCCCCTTAGACTCCTTTTTCCATTGCTGTAGTGTTCTATGGTTACAAAGGAAGCTCCTGGGCGGCGAAGCTTCTCCGACGGCTCGCCAACCCTATCTAGTGTTGTCTGATATACGGTCTCGGGGCCGACCTCAAACACGGCCTCCACTACAGTTCTCGATATCCGGACAAGATATTCTCCTTCACCGAATTCTAGTTCCTCGGGATCAACGGGCTTCATGGCCTCCACCTCTTCATTTTTCTAAGCTGTTGTCTCGCCGACTCTAATCGTCTCCTTATATCTATCCAGTGACTTCCATACCAATATACCTTCCCACAATTTGGACATACCAAGAATCGATCATACTCCTCATATACCCGGGGTGGAACACGTCCTTTAACTTCTCCTTTATCAACCACTCTTAACGGTGTATTACATTCTGGGCATCTAGTCCTCTCCTCGTCGTAGTCAAGACATATTCCAGTGTATAAAGCCAGCTCTGCTAGTTTGTCCTCTGGCTCAACCCCAGTGATTAGATATGCCCTAACACCGAGTTTCCGTGCTCTATGGACGAGCCCTTTATCTCTTGAGACAAGTATCCTATGGCTAGATGCTGCTTTCTCGGCTATCTCTTTATCTCCAGCATTAGACATGTAAAGCGTGTTATAGCCCAGTATTCTCAACCATCGTACAAGGTCTCCATGCATCTTATCAACTATGAAACGTACATCACGTTTGCATTTAGGGCTTGCCATGGTCTCCATCCCGCAGGATCACATATTATCAGAAGGGACTCCAACATTCTTAGATTCTTCCAGGTAAAAGGTGGGGAATAGGGTATTGTGGACAAAGATTCGTATTCTAGATCTTTGAGCGAATATAGGATACAAGTTCCCGGCCCGTTATAACGCCTGCCGGGAATCCATTATCATCAACCACGACCACGCCACGATATCGTGTCTCGATCATGGAGCGAGCGGCATCGCCTAAAGTTGCATCTGTGGACACTGTGGGAGGCCTCATCCGTATAGCATCTGCTACCACTAATGATCTTATTTCTGTTAGGTGTCGAGGAGATTTTCGAAGGCTTTCATAATAGATAAGCAGGAGTTCCAATACTTCATCTATCCCTATAACTCCGATGAATTTGCCTTCCTCGTCTAGTACTGGTACAATGCTTATGCCGTGCTCGAATATCACTTGTCGTGCATGAAGTATCCTAGTGTTAAGTGAGAATGTTTCCGGGGGTGTTCTTGATACCGCCAATACTGGTGTAGGATCATTGAATAATACTTCTGCTAGTGAGAACCGGTCAACAAGTCTGGGTTTATCTGCGTGTACCAAGACACTGGTGAATCCGTGTTTCTCCATCAGCTTGACTGCTTCGCTGAGGGGCGCGGAGGATTCTATGCTATGGACGGGTGTTGTCATGAATCCCGAGCTTGTCCATGAGAGAGGCTCAGATTGTCTTGTGCGTTCCGTAGCTATCTTGACAAGTATATCGGATTTTGTTAATATACCAGCTATGCTTTTGTCGTGGGTAGTAAGTACAACACGGTCTGTACGGGCTTTCTCCATATCTCGTATTACTTCTGCTAGTCTAACATCTTTGCTTAGAACTGGTACATCGTGAGCTACGTCTTCAACAAGTATTTTATGGAACTCCATATTTCACAACCTCCAGGCTCACTCAGGAGGCACACGTTTCCATAGTATGGAAAGCATGTCAAGGTATTCGGGAGCCACCAATAGTATATCAGACTTCGAGATCATACCTACCAGTTGGCCGGTTTCCATGTCTATGACCGGTAGATGGCCTATACCCCGGCTCTTCATTTTGTAAACTGCATCTCTTAAAGTATCCTGTGCGTATATTAAGTGAACCTTCGTGGTCATGACATCGGAGGCTTTGGTTTTAAAGGGATCCTTGCCAGGGGCTAATACCCGTTTTATAAGATCCTTGTCGGTTATAATTCCAACTATCTTGTTTGGAGGCGTCGGCTTATCTACAACCACTACACTCCCTATACCGTGTATGCTCATGAGCCTCGCTACTTCCTGGACTGTAGTCTCAGGGGTCACGGTTACTGGTGGGCTACTCATTATGTCCCGGACAAGCATAAGTGTCTCTCCAGCTTCTTCTGTTTCAAACGCCATGATCGTCCACCAAAGAATATTCTAGTGAGGGTAGAATTTAATTATATACACCTAAGACCCATCCAAGTCATTACTTTTCAACCCTACGACGAGAAAAACTCACTTACATTAAAATCTACTTTGCCACGGCTCCATTCGACTATCTGAACTCGCCCTGGTAACCTTTCAATTATCCATTCATCAGGTATAGCTTCTATAATGACGGCCTCATCCCCCTTCGCCTTGGTCTTCAATCGTTCTTTGATCCTCATAGCAGCCTCCTCCTTCTTCATGCTACCTGGCTGGAGACCCACGTATAGAATGCTTCTATCAGAAACGTTTTCCCTGGTTCCAACTATTACTCTTAAATGCCTGCCTAGCGGTTCAATACCAAGGTATAACCGTAGTTGAACACCCCTCACATAATTCTTGTTTCCATACACCATAAAGGATCCCTTTGCCAAGTATTCACCACTAGGCGGGCTTTTGGAGACCTGTGTAGCATGAACCCAGAATACATCAACATAACCAGCACCTGCATTCCATGCACGACTATATGACGCCGCTATCTGAGCCGCCTCTCGTATATCCTGTTCCCCAGGTTCCATGCCGCCGGTCTTTAGAACAGTTGCTGGTGCACCATGTATCACGGCGTGTAGGAAAATATCGTGTTCCTCCATATGCTTTCTCACTATACTCTCGTTCTGATCAATGTTCCTGCCTGCTATAACCAACATATTGGAAGGAGTTAGTGTCCAGTGGAATTTTTCGTACCAGTCCCTGGGCCTCCTGGAAAGGATCTCTCGTGCATACCGGAGCTTTGCCTTTCTAACCGCTTCATCAAGCTTTGCTTCAAGTTCATCTACTATCCTCCTAGCACGCTTTGCCTTGCCTTCCAATTCCCCCGCTCGTTTGTATAACTCTCTCAACAATTGATCAAGGTTCTTCCTAATATCCAAGGATACTCTTACCCCGTTAATCTCTACCTCTATCCTCCCCAATCTCGGGTGGACCGTTTCGATATGAGGGCATTGTTGGACGCCGCTCCATCCGCTGGTTTCTTTTTTGGACCATACACATGCTAGAATTTCCTCTAGGAGCTGATAGTGCATGGCTATCCAGTTGGCTTTTTCTCGTAGTTCTACTGCTTTTTTCTCGTACTCCATTATAGTCTCATGATGCTTGGTGATGCTTGCCCTTACTCTGGCTGTTTCTTCTTGTATTAGTTTCTCGAGCCTACTCTCCCGTGTTCCAGGCTGGATCGACGAGAATAAATTGTCTAATGCCTCGTCCAAGGTTTCGAATTCTTCTACCCTGTAGCCTTGCTCTTGATAGAATGTTGGAGCAAAACTTGTAGCTTGATATGGAGAGCCGTCTTTGTAAACAAGATATCCTCTTCCTTCAAGGGCTTCTTTGAAAAGGTGATGGATGCTTTTCCTGATATTTTCTAAGTCGGACTGTTGAACCTTGGCAGACGGGGTTTCCGGCATGAATCCAGCCCTATAAAGAGCCTCTTCGGCGAAATCGCCGGGTAGTCCAAGTCCTCGTACAATGCCTCGGACTAAGTCATTGGCTTTTTCCAGTACTTTTGAAATGTCTTCGGCTGACAGCTGTAGGGGATTCCTAGTTTTCGATGGTGGAGGAACATATTTGTGTTTAGGCTTTATTGATCTATCCCTCATCTGTATGTACCTTAAGGAAACAATTACCTTGTCTTCGGGATCTAGTAGGACAAGCGTCCCCCTATTAAGTAATTCTACTATTAGGCTATAAGATCCGCCCCTAATCCGGACTATCCTGTCGAAACCCACTTGTTCGATCTCTTCAACCACTCTGTTTCTAAGATATTTTCTTAACGTCGCCTGTAAGCTGTCACTTTTAAACTCTTTGCTTGAACGTCTCGGTATCCTGGTTATATGTATCCTCGAACCGGGTTCAGCGTAGACAAGCACAGGATTTTCGCCTGGCTGTTTTATCTTGATGTGTATCTTCTCTCCATCCCTATAGATGTTTGATATCCACGACCCTATCAAGCGTTGTCCTGTGGTAGCAACCCATACTGCCACGTCGATGACGCTCATGCTTTTCCTAGCCAAACCAATCACACCTACCGACGCTATTCTGTCTCATAATGGCATTGTTGAGAGCTAAAATACCCGATATTATCCTCTTTTTAGATGTACACTACAGAATTCACGGGGGCGTTTAGGCACTAGTAGCTAGGGAGGTGCTTATAATTGGGTTTTTCCGGCGGTAAGGCCGGCGACGTGGCGTTTAAAGTATACACGATCGCTGGTATAGTAATGGGCACTATTCTCGGGATCGTTAGTGTAGCGAGTAAAGGTTTGCAAGGGCTTGACAAGACCTCGGCGTTCATAGCTACTCTAGGCATAGCTACATTGTTCTTTGTAGCACTAGTACCGTATGTGAGAGCCCGTGTAGGCCCGGAGATAGTTAGGGGGGAAACCGCTAGGGCTGTAATGATAGGGGTTCTTTCGTATTATCCCATCTTGTATGTGGTATGGTCTGCTATATATCAACTCTATATCTTGGTTATGGGTTGACCTCTTGTTTACCGACGATTTCTAGGTATAACAGTGGGATTAGCCCTATTATCTTAACATGGTTCCCCATGAAGGTTACCGCGACTGCTTCTTTGAAGAGTAGGATGGTTGGCAATGAAGCCACATAAAGTAGTACTCCCCAAAAGAATATCTCAGCCCATTCTCTCGAGTATCTGGCATAATCTAGCTTAAGTTTTATGGCTACTGCTGCTTCTGTGAAGTATGCAACGACAATGAGTATAGCGCCTAATAGTTCGTATTCCCAGATCCAGCCTAAGAGAATGCCTGCAATAGCCAGTATTAGTGCTATTGGAGTAATTTTTTGGAGTACCTCTTTTGCATTTAGCGCGGAGCCTATGTATCCATAGTATGCAAAGCCTCCTATAATGATTAGTGAAATCAGGAGATATTGGTTTGGGTCTTCGAAGAGTACTTGGTAGCCTTTTTGTGCTATTAATATGAGAAGATACTCTATTACGAATGCCGCTATTAAGCTTGCAGTAGTACCTATTATTGCCTTGCTCCTAGACATTGACCACACCTCACCCGTCTTTTATATTGTTGTTCGGTGGTAGTTAAATAGTGGGAGTCCCTATTTTTTCATGTTAATGGAATCTTCCAGTTGAATACAACCTTAATTCTACCCGGTTTGGGACTAAGATTTTTATAAAACATGCAAATCTACGATACCCCCGGGTGACCCCCATGAGCACGCTTAAGAAAATAGCCGAAAAGCTTTCCCTACCCGGCGTGGGCGAGATCGACCCTAAGAGAGAGATTATAGCCGGCCTAACCACATTCATGACTATGGCCTATATCCTCTTCGTTAACCCAGCCATCTTAAGCGCCACAGGAATGCCCCGAGACTCGCTCGTAATAGCCACAGCTGCGAGCGCAGGATTGGCCACGCTCATAATGGCCCTCTACGCTAAGTCCCCCATGGCGCTTGCCCCTGGTATGGGGCTTAACGCGTATTTCGCCTATACCGTTACACCATATATTCGCGGGATACTTGAAGAACAGGGTCTCGACCCTGAAAACGCCTGGCGGATCGCGTTGGCAGCTGTTTTCGTCGAGGGGCTGGTCTTCATAGTCCTATCAGTTACGAAACTAAGAGAAGCTGTCGCCAACGCCATACCATTAAACCTGAAATACGCCATTGCGGCGGGTATCGGGCTGTTCCTAACGCTTATTGGCCTCAAAAACGCGGGGCTAGTCTATGCGCTCGTCGAACCTGTCAGTGAGGGAGCACCTTACGGTAGACTATCCGTCCTCGAGATAGCTACTAACTTCTTCCACGACCCAACTACATTGATAGCCTTAACATTTACACTTGTCGCTGGTATATTGATGGCCTTACGTGTACCTGGAGCTCTCCTGATATCAATAATATTAGCCATTATAGCTTCGGCTGCGTTTGGCTATACTCATGCTCCCGAACAGCTTATAGGCACGCCAAAAGACACGTTGGTTATGGCATTCGATCTTCATGGACTATTAGCTCTCGGCGCCATAACGGCTACCGTAATCGTGTTTACATTCTTCGTGGTGGACTTCTTTGACACGCTGGGAACTGTTACCGGTCTCGCCAGCATAATCGGGATAGTAGATGAGAAAGGACGTGTAAAAGGTATCGGGAGGATGCTACTTACCGACGCCGTAGGCACGACTGCCGGTGCGGCTTTAGGAACTAGCACTGTAACAACTTATATCGAGAGCGCGGCGGGCATCGAGGAAGGAGGGAAAACTGGGCTTACAGCGCTGGTCGTTGCACTACTATTCTTTGCCAGCATCCTAATATGGCCAGTATTCACTGTAGCCCCCGAGTTCTCCACGGCTCCCGCACTAATTATAGTGGGCCTACTAATGGCTAGAGCCATAAAGAAGATAGATCTGGATGATCTGACAGAAGCAGTTCCAGCATTTCTAACCATAATATCTATGCCTTTCTTCTTCAGTATAAGCGATGGCATAGGTATAGGTTTCATAAGCTATGTAGTAATGAAGCTCCTCACAGGGAAAATAAAGGATCTAAACCCGATAATAGTCGGTGTAGCCATAGTGTTCGCTGCCTATTTCTACACGCTCCCATACATACGCTAAACCGCCCCCAACTTCTTTTTACCCTCTCCATACTAGATAGCACGGAAAACAGCATTCGACGTGGGAGCATGCAATGATGCTAGCTATCTGGGCTGTAGTAGGGATAGTGCTAGGATATCTGTTAGAGGGGAAATGGGTCCGTATAGCAAACAATGGCATGCTAGTTTCAGCCCTAGTGCTTGTTGGAGAAATAGGATACGAGTTAGGCATTGGAACCGGAGAGGGACAGATATCCCTCGGTGAGGTAGTCTTCCAGGCATCGCTTCTAGCAGTTATAGCTTCACTCTTCAGCCTACTTGTTTCCCTAATAATCATTAAACCTCGTGAAAACGCTCTCACGAAGAGATCACTACATGAAAAGGAGAGTATATATAGAGACGGAAACCCGTTCCTGGTATCACTACTTTTTGCGTTTTCATTAGTCCTAGGATTTATGTTCGGATACGATGGACTCAATTTACCACGAATAGGTATAGATTATCTCCTCTACTTTCTACTCTTTACTGCCGGATACGGTGTCGGCGGACTAGGATCCAAGCTAAGATACATATGGGGGGAAGCTGGGGCTGCTGGCTTAAAGCTTTCTATCGCAACACTGGTTGGCGGGTTTATTGGTGGATCCGTGGTATGGGCGGCTACAGGATGGAATTTTCTCTTAGGAGCAGGAGCTGGAGTTACTTCGGGCTGGTATTCCTTGGGTGGCCCCTTGCTCATGAGCGTCGATCCGGCCATGGGGGCAGTGGCTTTTCTCGGGAATCTCTTCAGGGAAACCATTCACATAGTGCTCTACCCTATATTAGCTAGGTGGTTCCCCTTGAACGCGATCGTCGTTGGTGGGGCAACTACTATGGATACTGGTCTTCCCCCCGTTATGCTGGCCGGTGGTTCGGAGCTGGCCCTTGTCGCTTTTATACACGGGGCCATCCTAACCGTCTTTTTAGGTATGTTCCTACCTTTCTATGTAGGGCTGTTCACATAAAACTGGGGAGGGAATAGGACCGTGGGGCCAACTAGCATGATGCTAATCACTACGTCTCTAATATCAGCTCTAACCGCAGTTATCACGGCAATGCTAGTCTCGGCGTGGATACCTCTAGCTCAAAGGCTGGGAATAACTGGTAGGGACATGAACAAGCCTGGCAAGCCTATTAAAGCAAGGGCTGGCGGTTTCTGGGCTTTACTAGGTATAACTTTTGGGCTACTACTCCTTTGCGGGTTCTACGCCTGGAACAACGCCTTAACCTATGTGTCCCAGATCTACGCTTTAGCTCTTCTTGCCCTACTGGGGGGCGTTCTCGGCTTCCTAGACGATATGTTGGGGTGGAAGAAGGGGCTTCCCGCTCGTTATAGGATACTCGCAGCAGCCGTCATCGCGGCTCCATTGTCTGTAGTGGCTATTAATCGTTCATCCGTATTCATACCGTTTTTGGGAGATGTCCAGTTTGGTATGCTGTACCCATTGGTATTGGTTCCCCTAGGTGTCATGGGTGCTGCCAACGGGTTTAACATGTTGGCCGGCTACAACGGTTTAGAGGCTGGGCTGGCATTGATACTTTTCGCCTCTACAGGTATTCTGGGATTATTGGATGGAAACGTCCTCATCGTTCAATCAGCAATGATTCTGGGCGCAGCTCTTGTAGGCTTTCTCATTTATAACTGGTATCCGGCCAAGACTTTCCCTGGTAACTCGTTCACATATGGTATTGGTGGGCTCTATGCGGGACTCGTAGTTATTGGGGGATACGAGGTAGCTGGCGTAGTTATGTTTGCCATGTTTTTCGTTGAGTTCATACTGTTTATTCGAGGTCTAAAACATGGTATCTATAAGGAGAATTTCGGGATTCCCAACGGGGAAGGATGCCTCGGCGAGCCCTACGAGGAAGCATATAGTGTCACCCATATCGCCATACGCGCTCTTCAAAGGATAAGGGGTTGCGCCACTGAGAAATGGGTAGTATATCTGATCCTTTGCATTCAGCTACTCATATCAACAGTTGTCATCACAGCTGTTTACATTTACGGATAGCCTGGGGATCCGAGGTATAACTGGTTTTCCGGGCTAGACGCTAGGTGTAGCGTCCCGCGTTCACCTGTAACACGTGACCCGTGATAGCCTTTGATCTAGAGGGGTCAGCTAGGAAGTATACGGCTTCCGCTATATCCTCAGGTTTAATTATTAGGTTTAACGGATGCAACGATCTTATCCTTTTTCTGTCTTCATCTGTTTTAAGGAAGTCTGCTACCATATCGGTGTCTACGAAGCTTGGGGCAACGGCGTTCACCCGTATACCTTTTGGCGCTAACTCCACAGCCAGACGTTTAGTTAAACCTATAACTCCAGCCTTCGACGCCGCATAAGCGGCAGACGCTGCTATGTTCCCTGTCTGTCCAGCGATGCTCGCTATGTTTACAATAGATGCCCACTCCGCTTTTTCCAGCAAATGAAGCACCGCTTTCGTAGTGTAAAACACGCCATCTAGGTTTACGCTCATAACGTTCTTCCATTCTTCCGGGGTTGTCTGAGCCAAGGATCCTACATGCAGTATCCCAGCATTGTTTACTAGCACGTTAAGATAGCCATAGTTCTCTGAGATAATTGAGGCCACTCTCTCCATTTCCCTGTAATTTGAAACATCGGCCTGGAACGCTTCTACACCCCTTGCTCCACTTTCCTTTGCCATCGCAACTGTTTCCAATGCTTTTTCTCGCCTGGAACGATATGTGAAGAGTACAGTATAACCCTCCCTTGCAAACCTTAACACTACAGCTCTACCTATGCCTCGACTACCACCTGTTACGAACATTATTCCGGTCATGATACACCATCCCCTGGAGATAATTCGAACCTCTCATTGGATCAGTTGTGGATCTGTTTTGCTTCAAAAACGTATATTCCTTTACCATCATATAGAAAATAACAGCGTCCCCCAAAAGAAAACTTGATTGGGACGTGAGAGGTGAGGTCGATGAACGAGGAAGAGGTGAAGAAAATAATTGAAACCGTGTCATCCGAAGAGGAGGAAGAGAAGAACGATGTTGAAGAGCTAAGAAGCGTCCTCCAGGCTGTCTCCGAGTTCCTAGGCGGGTTAGCAAAACCCCTCGAGGAGATCATGGAGACCCTGCTAAAGACTGTCGACGGGTCTAAGATAGGCGCGGAGGTTGCAGAATTCTATAAACGACTCAAGGAAGCCGGCGTACCGGAGGAACAGGCACTTGAAATGACGAAAGAGTTCTTTGAAAAGAGGACTAAGATACTCGACATAGTATCAAGCCTGGGCGACTTCATCAAGAGAGAAATAAGTGACTAAATGTCCCACAATCCCCCAAGCACCTCAAAGAAACCGGGACTACCACCCCCAGGCAACCTCAAGGTGTAGGTGTTGCCATCGTTAGAGGAAAAACTGACACGGATAGAGAAACTGCTTGCACAGGTACTTGAACGATTGGAAAGACTAGAAAAGCAATCATACCTCTTAGGGGAGGAAGCACGTCTAGGTGCCGAGATAACCCTAGCTTTTTCGGTACCAGTACAAGAGGCTATATCAGCCGCTAGGAAGATCGTTAATGCCACGAGAAGAGGTAAGAGTCTAGACAGCGTCAGCAGAGCCATCATTGAAGCGTTAGCTGTGAAGGGTTCGCTAAGTCTTAGACAGCTCGAACACGAGGTGAGGCTACTACGGGGTTCGGCTTCTCGGAATACTATCAAGAAAAAGGTTAGGAGGCTTGAGGAACTCGGTATAGTCAGGGTTCGCCGGATGGGTAGGAGAATGGTGATCTCCCTTGCCAGCGGGGAGGAAGATTAAGAACTTACTCTTCATATTGGTCGTACTAGCATGGGTCTTCGTACTGGTGTTAAGAATAGGGTTCATCTATACACGTTTTAGGGTAAAACTCTGGTGGTGGCGTAACCGTTCATCCAGGCGCTTCAAGAAGAAAATAAAATATCTTCCACGAGGGCTGAGGGGTGAACTCCAAGAAGAATACTGCACGATAATAAAGAGGGTACGGGTTCCCGGGCTGCTAGATGTTTTCGGGGTGCTACGTAAAAGTCCCGGTTTCGCATTCTGGGGGAAGAGTAGGGGTGAGGATTAGATGGTCTGGGATTTCTTGGAAAGGTTAGGGGTTGTTCCAGGCGGATATGTTACGTTCAACTTGGCTTTAGATTTGAAGGATGAAAGGATCCCCGTACTAACCGTTAAGTCTAGCGCTTCTAGTGTAAATGTCGAGTATGCCAGGGAAAAGGTGATCCGGGTATCTGGTAAAAGGCGGAGGCGTGGAATGGCTAGGATTTCGCTCCTGGAAGAGAATAAGAAGCTTATTGCCCTAGTAGAATGTGATAGCGCTTCTTTGACCGTTAAGGGACCCTTTAGGGGTTTCACCACGGTAGCAGATACCTCGGGTGTAGCATTGAACAGCAGCCAAGTGTTAGAGTATGTTGGTGTGAAAGCAGATACTAGCGGGGTGAAAATAGATACCCCCCTCAATAAAGACGGCTACATCTATCTTAAGCTAGATACCTCCTCAGCCAAGCTAACAATAAAGCCGGTTGAGGTTGGTGAATACAAGATAGAAGTTAACGCTGATACAAGTAGTATTAAACTTGACATTGAAAGTGGATTCCCCGTCTACTATATATTAGATACGAAGAAATTAGATGCATCTTCTTTTAACGTAAAGAACATCGAGGAACTCGCCGGTACAAGCTTAGACGACGCGGTAATTCTCAGGTTAAAATTAAAACTTGATACATCTTCTTTTAAGTTATCTAAGAAAGCAAGTTAACCTTCATTCTTTTTCCTCCCTATGAAACCAACTCTTTTTTCCTATATACCACCCAGTACAGGCGATATAGGGGTGTCAGAGTGTTATGAGTAAGGTGTTTCTTTTAGTCGGTGAGAGACAAGGGCGTTTTCCTGGCTCCAACTGTCTCTACCTGAAAGGTGTTAAATCGAGATTACTAGTTGATGCTGGATGCAAACGTGAACAGATAATGAATTTAAGAGATAAGGTGGATGGCGTAATTTATACGCATGTCCACCCGGATCACATCACGCATCACGAACTACTCCGAGGTAAACGAGTGTATATGCCAGTCGCTGATGGGAACTTCGACACTATTGAGAAGCTTTCTTTGAGATATGCACCTGAGGTTCACGAGGAGTGGACACGTTATGTTAACACGGTTTTCGGGTTGAAAACAGTGCCACAGCACGACCATCTATACGAGCCATGGGAATCCATTAGTATAGGTGATCTAGAAGTCGAAGCAGTACCGGCTCCAGGGCATACTAGAGGACATCACATACTATGGATCGAGAAACACCTACATCTCTCGGATATTGATTTAACCAGTTTCGGGCCTTGGTACGGGCATCCTGAATCCTCTTTGGAAGCCTTTATAGCCGATATAGAGCTTGCATACTCGTTGGAAGCTTCATATTACACAACATCTCATCGCGAGAGAGTATTTACACGAGACGAAGTTCTACGAGAACTCGACCGGTATAGAAATGCTCTTGAACGTCAACTTGCAAGTGTTTTGGAGCTACTGCGTTCTATGGGTCCTTCTACTCCAAAGCGTTTGGCACGTGAAAAGGTGATTTATAAGCGATATTTGCCCGGACATGAGGTGGTCATGAACTATTTTGAAATAAACATGGTTGAAAAGATTCTCGTATACTTATCCGCCTCGCGCGGGGTAGTATTTAAGAGTCTCCACGGCTATGTAGCCCGTGACTCCCTCCAACCAGTAAGACATTCGTAGACGGTGGTTGATAGTGAGCAGTCTGTTAAATGCTGTGGAACAGGTTAGACGTTTCATCAACGAATACAATGTCAATGCTGAGATCCTAGAGTTTGAGGGTACGGTGGAGACTGTGGAAACGGCATCCCGGCTTTCGGGTGTTGAACCTGGCACCATCTTAAAGACTTTGGTGTTGAAAAGTGGTGATCGTTGGTTTGCTGTTATTTTGAAGGGTGATTCTCGGCTGGACCTTAGGAAATTACGGCGGGCTCTCGGGGTTGATAAGATTCGTTTTGCGCGGCCTAACGAGTTGGTTGAATTGCTTGGAGTAGAGCCTGGCGGGGTTAGTCCGTTCCTGGAAGGCTTGAAATCGATGGAGGTTATACTCGACTCTGATATAATGTCTTTGAAAGGCACTATTCTGGCGGGAGGGGGTTCCAAACACCATCTAGTTAGAACTAATGTTAATGAGATCATCAGGGTTTTGAACCTGGAAATACTAGACGTGTCATAAAAGTATAGATAAAACCTATCAAAGGATGAATACACAAATATAGGATGTTATTAACACACTAAACTTGGTGTTTAACATGCCATCATTAAACGATATTCTGGGACAACAGATCCCACTAACTAGCATAACACTGGGAAACGTACTGTGGGCAGTCATAATCGCCATAGTAGGCTACATAATCATAGTAGTAGTCAGAGCCGTGTTCAGGAAAACAACATCAACCATAGGATTGCCACCGCTTGTATCCGGTATAATAGAAAAATTCCTAGCGGCCATACTCTATACATCATTAATCCTAGCTATAGCAGGAGCTCTAGGCTTTAGCACAGGAAGCATTATTCTCGGTCTAAGCGCAGTCATAGGCTTGATCCTGGGTTTCGGCCTACAAGATGCACTTAACAACCTGGCAGCTGGAGTTATGATAGCAGTTTCAAGGCCCTTCGAGAGAGGAGACCTAGTATCAATTGCTGGACACATCGGTGTCGTGGAGGAAGTGGGGATCCTATCCACTGTGATAACCAAGTTTGACAACGAGATAGCAATTATACCCAACAGAAATGTGTGGGGATCAGTAATTGTGAACTATACAAAAAATCCTATTAGAAGGATAAGCTTTACTGTAGGAGTAGCTTACGGGACAGACCTTGATTACGCGATTAAAACAGCCTTGGAAACAGTAAAGTGCATTGATGGAGTTTTAGAGGATCCTGCCCCACAGGTAGTGGTGACCGAATTGGCTGACTCCTCGGTAAACCTTAGTATAAGACTATGGGCTAAGAAAGAGGATTATGGACGCGTTAGGGAAGAAGCGATAAAGCGCATCTACCGCGTGTTTGCCGAGAAGAATATCGAAATACCCTTCCCACAGCTGGAAGTCCATCTAAAGGGTGAAGGAAAGTAAACCGTTTCCCTGCCTTACTAGGATCCGGTTTTCCCGGCAATAATGTTTTTAATGAGAGCCGGGAACTCCCTTGGACTTTCCATGACCATATTAACCATCATCTCATGTTTATCTACTCCAAGCACCATACCAATGCATCTTACAATTATATTAACTATTAACCGTCTTATCTTACCATATACGGGTTCTAGGAGATCCATAGCATCCTCTGTCCGCATTAGGAATAGTGTAGCGAAATCCATCATGTGTTTTTGACGAGATAATATGTTAAGGTGTGCAAGAAGCCAAGGGCTTTGCCTGTGTAGACACTTAACCAGCTTTTCCCTAACCTCTTTTAAACCCTCTTTCCTTACCTCCAAATCTCTATGCACCCTATTAACCTTATCATTAGTCGTCAGTTTTCTTCTCCTCCGAATTTCCTCAACACCAAATTTCTGAATTGATCACGTAGTGTATCAGCTAATTCCTTGCTGAAAGGAATGACTTGAGGGGCTCGCGCTCTACGCCATATGTAGATGGATGGAACGCCGCCGGGCTTCATAGGACGTAGTACTCTGATAACTATGTCGGACAACGATGCCATTCTCCTACACTCTATTTCTGAGATACAGGACATAGCCTCTACGACAAAGATACCTTTCTTCTTTAGATTATATCGTTGATTTGCGAGTAACTGGTAGAACCGGGTTGGTTCACTCTCGATTATGGGCTGCATTACATCCTTTCCATGGAATACTACAACGTCTGGATTATTCTCTTCTATTATCTTCTCAGTCTGGAAGAATAGTTCATTTATAGAATAAGCGTAGGGGTTCAAAGCAGCAGTTCGTAGATGCTTCTTAAAGGCCTTCTCAACTATCTCCTCACCTATGTTAAAGTATTGGGAATAGGCTCTTTTCAAGAGAACATTCTGTTCTTGTGGACTGTATGTATAGCTTAACGATAATATTACTAAATCGTTAACGAAAGCCAGTTCGAAAATCGTGAATACCCATTCTACAGCCCTAGCGTCGGGTGGATACGCGATCAATAACGAGCTTCCGGCCATTATTGGTTCAAGGTATTTCTTTGTGAGAGTAGTTTCACCGTAGTAAAGCCGGGGTTTCACTGTTATGGTGCGTGGCGTTTCTGGCACGAAGACCCTTATTCCTGACTTTCCGTGTATGGTGAATGGGAACTCCGCCATTTTGAGTGGCATTCCTCTGGCTTTTTCTATGTACATGTATCGTGTTAGGAATCCTCGCTCTATCATATATTTCAGTTCTATGGTTAAATCGGAGGCGTAATCTACCTCAGGTACGCTAGTCTTTTCCGTCTTTTCAGCCACGAGTACGATAACTCCATTGATTATCTTCGGCATTAGGACAAGTAAGTTGTGGAAGAACGCTCTCCTATCCTCCTTTTCAACGTATTGCATGAGGGCGTTTACAGAGTCGAACACGACTATGTCGGGTCCAAATTCTTCTATAATAGAATTTATTACATCCATACTTTCCCTAATGCTCCTAACTATAGGTATTCTCAAATGCATAAACGTTCCTCTTTTCTCATATGTGGAGAAGTCTAAGCCCAGCCTAGCCATGTTTTCATAGTACTTTGTTTTATCCTCGAAAAACGAGATGTAAAGACATCTCTTGTTCTCCTTAAGATTAGCATGGCAAATCGTCGATGCCAATGTGGTTTTACCGGAGCCGGGTGGCCCCGATATTGAAACCAGGCATCCTGGCTTCAACATGTCTGGATACTCTTTATCGAGGTCATGAATTCCGAGTTTAAACACCAAGAAGGATCCCCTAGGATCTATCTATTGGTGATATGGGGGGAAAGAGGGTAATAATAATGATGTTAAAACTAATTGAAAGTTAATATTTAGTAGGGTAACCCCGGGCCAGAAGTCGCGGGGGCGTTCACAATATTTCTAGGCCGAAGTCCTTGACTACTTTAAACAGTTTTTTAAGGTGAAGATAGAGTTTCCACCCCTTATCAGTTAATTTTACTGTCCGTGCCCGCGGGTTCTCTTCTGATGCCTCGAATACCACTAGACCTTTCCTTTCCAACTCTTCGAGAATGGGGATCAACCGGTCGTATGGTATGTTTGCGAGAGTTGCGAGTCTGGTAGGTGTTTCGCTCCTCTCCGAAAGATGCTTCATTATATCCATTATTATCTTGATGCGGGTTCTCTTCCTGGGCATCAGGCACACCTCAGCCCCGCCCGTAGAACACTGCTAGCGCTGCAAGACCGCCTGCACGGGCTAGTTCCCCTATCACTAGTAGCGTGGTTCCCAGTACGTTTGGGGCGAACACGAGTCCGATGAAGCGTAGGACAAACGCGAATCCTACTATTGCTGAGAGTGTGCGTGCGGTTGCTTGGAACCTGTATGAGGCGTATAGTGATGAAGCTGCTGCTACGAGGTCACCTATCAAAGGTATTGCTAGTGGTATTATCGTGTAGCTTCTAGGATGTCCCCCCCTCGCCCCTTCTATGAGAGCTATGAAGCCTGCTGCTTCGAGGTAGCTGGTTGCAACGTATAGGGTATAGGAAGGCCTGCCTTCCAGGATTATGCTTGCCGCGCCTGCGATCTGTCCTAGTGAAAGGAGTAAAAAACCTAGTGCGGGATCTAGGCGAGCGCCTAGAAGGCTTAAGGCCTTGTAGAGTCTTATTGATATCAGTATTAATGGTATGCTACTCACTAGTATGATCGCTGATAGTGCTATTTCAGGACCAGTTGTCATGGTTTCTACCCCATCCCCAATCATCATCCATTCCGCCATGCATGTCGTCATGCATGTTTCTCATGCCGTTGTGCTGCCCCATACACATGTCTGGCTCCTCATAATGTAACTGTATGGTGTGACCTTGCTTGACAGCCTCTATCTCCGTTGCTACTAGAGCCTTATGGGGTTCCGCGTGCAGATAGACTAGTTGTTCGTAGACTACTCCTTTGGCTACTATATAATCGGCTGTAGCTATAAGGCGAAGCACGTCCATGTGGCATAGTTCCTCGCCGTCGCTAGCCTCCCATGTCCCAGGTTTTGGCATTATGACCGTATTGTTGACCTCGGGCATGCCCATATGACCATAGATTACGGGGCGCCCCTCCACTATTCCAGTTCCTCTGCTACTAGTGGCGCCGACAACGTTGCCAGCCCAAGATGAAAGAGGTGTAAATGGTTCTCCGAGGGGCTTGTACGAGTATGGGAATTCCCCACCTGTATAAACTGCCGCGGCTGTAGCGATGGTTGCAAGTGAGACTAGTAGGATCAAAAAAGTTATTGGGGATATTCTGGTTAGAAGTCCCAACCCGCTACTCACCTGGACGGTTAGCCATGGTTATGCATACACATGCCTCCATTGTAGAGGCCGGGGAATATGTAGCTGTTGCCGCCGACGTCCAAGCCGAAGGCTGGTGTTATGGGCATCATGTTTGTGTATCCTGCGAAGTCTGGTATGGTGACCGTTATCTCTGAGCCAATCTGGATGTTATTTAGTATCCATGGCCCGAATATCAGAGTTCCGGTCTGATTGTCAACGTACATCCTCATTATTTTCACGGAAACATTATCGGTACCATCGTTTATCGTGAGTATCTGGTAGTTAGGGTCTATAGCGACGATTACGCCTGTGATCGTGGTATAGTTGAACTCATCCATGTCCATTCCCATCATGCCTCCCATGTGATCATCCATATCAAAATCATCGTCATGATTTCCATATCCGCCGGGACCGTTACCCCACATCATACCTCCCATCATCTCATCATCGTCGTGGTCTCCCATCATACAGCCATACATGCCGCCTTGCCCATATGTTACTACATTATCATCTGCATCGTTTGTGGTTCCAGCCATGAAGTTTCCATGGCCACTTGCATAGGCATATGCTATGGTTCCCGAGACCAGCAATATGCCGGCCACCAGGATCACGACCAACAGATTGTTATTCATTTTGTTTTCACCGAATAGTAAAGTCTCCAGCATATTTAAAAAGCGAAACTCACATGATGTGAACATCCCTCTACCTCAAACTATCTCCAACCAATCTAAGCAAGGAGTGTGCGTGGAGCCGCCGGCGGGATTCGAACCCGCGACCACCGGCTTACAAGGCCGGCGCTTGCGGCCCCGCGCAGGGGTCTACCGGCTGAGCTACGGCGGCTCCCTTATTGTGTCTGGTGTTTTGTTGGGGGCCGGGGAGGCTTTTTGTTTTTGGTGCCGCCGCCGGGATTTGAACCCGGGACCTCCGGATCTCCCAGGCCCCCGAGGGGTTTCGACCTCGGTGTGGCTTGCGACCGTATGAGTCCGGCGCTCTAGCCACGGCTGAGCTACGGCGGCACTGCCGTTAGGATTGTTTGTAGTGTGGGGGTGTGGTTATAAGGGTTGTGGGTTAGGAGGTGTGGGGTTGATAGGTTTGTAGTTGTATTTGGACTGGTGTGTTGAATCCTTGTGTGTTTAGGTTTACTATTGTTATGTTGAGCGCTAGTAGGGTGTTGTCGGGTATTGTGTAGGTTATGTTGTATTGGTTTGCATCCCAAGTGAATTGTCGTGCTTGTAGTATGTAGTCTTTGGGTTTGAGTTCTAGTATGCCCGCTAGTACTTGTTTCCCGTTTAGCTGTGCTTTTGTCATGTCGAGGCGTACTATGTCGACGTAGCCTGTTTGGTTGAAGGTTATCCGAGAGAGGTAGAATACATAGAATGGGTAGAGTACTTCTGGTGGTGTGGAGGGTCCTTCTCTACCCAGGAGTCCTGGATCTGTCCCGGGGGCTATGTTGATGGCGTTTACCTCGTAGTATTCTCCTGTTAGGAGGAACATGAATGTGGCTGGTTCGATTGTTTGGCTAGTCGTGTTCAGGGTGCCGTTTATGATTGTGTAGTTATATTGTGTAATGTTTGTTATGTTGTGTCCTGATAGTGTGAAGATATAGGTTATCGTCTGGTTTTCGTTTATCTTTATCGTCATGTTGTAGTTGTTGCCGTTGCGTGTTAGTATTACGGTCGTGTTATCGTATCCGCTGGTTATTGTGTAGGAGAGTTTGTCTATGCCTTGTAGTATGTCTATTATGTCGGGTTTCTGTTGTAGGAGTTGGTATGTCTTGTTGACGAATTGTTGTTTGTCCCATTGGAGATATACTCCTATTGAAGCGAATATTACTGAGAGGAGGAAGATCGATGTCAGCATCATCTTTACCGATACCACGTGTATGCACCTCGTCCGCCCAGGGGGTTCTTAGTGGTAGGGTAGGGTTCGTCAGCGGGTTTTAACCGTAACCAGGTTATGGTGGCGTGGTGTGGTAACCTATTTAACTCCTTTTTGACCGGCTTGGTAACTGTCTAGTTGCTGTGATAGGAGCATGTGAGGTGTGGATGTGTTGACGATCGGGAAAGTTAGGGGGATAAACTCGTCGGGCCATAAAGGCTGGTTTACCGTCTATTGCAGTATTTGTGCTCGGCCTCTCGACTTGACAAAGGATGTCGTCTATACTTGTCCGAGTTGTAGGGATAAGTATGAAGCGTATTTCTGTCAGGCCGACGCGAGGCGCCTGGGGTATAGGTGTCCTTATTGTAGGAGAGAACTTGTCTTGGCTAGTGTCGTCAAGTAGTCTCTAATACATATTCCCTAGTCTTCCGGTAGTGTGGGAGGCCTTATTGCCTTGGTAGTTGTAGAGGAGGCTGTCATAGGGCACCATAAGAGGGTTTTGAGAATACGATGGGATGCTGGTGGACTTGTTAAGAAAGACGTTTACTGTCTCGTGCGGGAATTACCTGGAGAGTCAATCACTCTCGGCGGTTCTTCTAGTGGAAGCGTGTCCGTCCATGTCTATCGGGATGGAAACGGGTATGTTGTCTTTGTTTGCTCGCGGGGAGAGTGTTATGCTACAGATATTATAGGGCATTCTGATAAGGATGTTGAAGAGTTAGAGGTGAAGGTTTGTGGGCAGGATTCCTATTAGAGAGATCCTGGACGGTAGCTTGGAGGGGCGACGAGTAGAGGTTCGAGGATGGGTTTACAGGCTTAGACGTTTGGGCGGAAAGGTATTTGTCGTTGTTCGCGATGGGAGCGGCTCAATCATACAGTGTGTTCTTGATAAGGTTACCGCCGAAAAGTTCGCTGATGAAGTTGATAGGTTGGGCATCGAAGCTTCTGTTGTAGTTGAGGGTGTTGTAAGGAGTGACCCCCGAGCCCCGGGCGGGTATGAAGTTTCCGTTTCCAGGCTTGAGGTTGTAGGTGAGTCTCATAATTTCCCTATTAAGGGTGGGGAGGGTATAGATTATCTTCTCGATAATAGGCATTTGTGGATTAGGAGTCGACGTTTAACTAACGTGTTTAGGGTTAAGGATACTGTGCTCCGGGCTCTTAGAGAGTTTTATAGGAAGGATGGGTGGTGGGAGGTTACGCCTCCTATACTGACTATGAGCGCTGTTGAAGGAGGAGCCACACTTTTCCCTGTCGACTTCTTTGGTAAAAAGGCGTATTTGAGTCAGAGCGCCCAGTTCTACCTTGAGGTTATGATATTTAGCTTGGAGAAGGTGTGGGCAATAACTACTAGTTTCAGGGCTGAACGTAGTAGGACGCGAAGGCACCTTTATGAGTATACGCATTTTGAGGCAGAGGCCGCATGGTATGATATGTATGATATGATGAGGGTTGTAGAGGATAGCGTGAAGTATATTGTAGGCAAAGTCCTTGAGGAGCGTTCAGGGGAGCTGGAGTTTCTTGGTAGGAATATTAGGCCCCTAGAGATTGCTGCAGACGAAAAGTACCCTGTTATCACTTATGAAGAGGCGATCGAGATTCTCCAGAGGAAGGGAATGAATGTTAAATGGGGAGACGATCTCGGCGCTGACGAGGAGCGGGTCTTGACTAGCGAGTTTGAAACACCGTTCTTCGTTGTGAAGTTCCCTAAGGAGCTTAAAGCGTTCTACATGAAGGAGGACCCCGACGATCCGAGGGTAGTACTTGGTTTTGACTTGTTAGCCCCTGAGGGTTATGGGGAAGTTGTTGGTGGCAGTGAGAGGGAGGATGACGAGGAAAAGCTTGTGTCAAGGATACGTGCTGAGGGTTTTGACTTAGGAGATTATGAATGGTATCTTGATCTTCGGAGATATGGTAGTGTACCGCATAGCGGGTTTGGGCTTGGCGTTGAAAGACTTGTAATGTGGATTGCTGGTCTGGATCATATAAGAGACGCTACACCCTTCCCAAGGTTTAGGGATAGGTTGTACCCATGACGCCGAAGGCGTGTGCCCTGGTCTCCAGCGGCAAGGATAGTAATTATGCACTGCTATGGGCGGCGTCACACGGTTTTAACGTAGAATGCACTATAACCTTCCATCCTAGGAACAGGGAGTCGTGGATGCTCCAAACGATAAACACTGAACTGGCGGCCCTCCAGAGCAGGGCTATGGGTCTCCGTAATCTCTCGTATATCGTCTCGGGTGAAAAGGAGATTGAAGTTGAAGAAATAAAAAGTGCGCTTCGGGATGCTGCAGAGAAGTTTGGTTTTGATTACCTCGTGGTTGGGGCTTTGAGAAGTGATTATCAACGACTCCGGTTAGAGGTTGTCGGGGAGGAGATAGGTGTGAAACTTGTTTCTCCGGCGTGGTGGTGTAACCAGGAGGTATACTTGCGTGTTCTAGTCGACTCTGGAGTGGAGTTCGTTTTAACTAGGGTAGCGGCATATGGGCTTAAGACCGGGTTCCTTGGACGTGTGGTTGACGAAGATATGGTTGATAATATTATTCTGTTGTCTAGGAAATTCGGTTTTAACCCTGCTTTCGAGGGAGGGGAAGCTGAGACACTGGCTGTTTATACTCCTCTCTATAGGAATCGGCTCTGTTTTGACGCTGACATAGTGCGGATGGGCGATGTTGCCGAGTTAAGGTTTAATCGTGTCTGGCTTGATCGGGTAGATACGCCGGTTGAGCAATGTTATCTAGTGAATAGTTTATCATGAGTTGTTTTATAGCCCATATTATTGCTTCTAGTTTGTGTTCGATAACGTCCAATTTTGATTCTAGCCTAGAGAACCTGGCCTCGAGAAGTTCTTGTACGTCACCATTCCTTTCTAGTAAGCCCTTTAACATCTCCATGGTAGAGGAGAATTTCTCTTCTATGTCCTTAGTAGAGTCGATGGATTGACAACGTTCTACTGGAGTATCCCTGACTTCTCCTACACGTCGTTCGGTGAATTGATCTATTTTCTTGAGGAGCTCGAATAAAAGCGGTTCAAATATTTCCGTTGAGTTACCCTTCTCCAATCATTACCCCACAATGTTTTTACAAGGAGACGACTTATGGGGGGTTTCTGTAACTACTTCTAACTTCTATAAACTCGGAGATCTCGTTAAGAACGTCTAGTCGCCCCCATTCGGCACCTTTTCTATATTCTTCCTCTAGTTTGGAAAGCAATGTATAGAGT
>WAOQ01000020.1 GCA_015521205.1 Desulfurococcales archaeon | reverse complement strand
GATAATGTAGATACTGCCGAAATCTATGACGGAGGACGTGCCGAGGAGTTCGTCGGAAAGATAGCACGGGAAGTGGGGCGTGAAAACATTTTTGTGACCACCAAGATGCATCCCAGCCATCTAGTAGACAGATACGAAGTTATTAGAGCTGGTAAAGCGGCTTTACGTAGGCTCAACATGGACTATGTCGACCTCTTCCTGATTCATTGGCCTAACGCTAACATTCCCATATCAAAGCAGGTTAGAAATTTCGAAGCACTGGTTGAAGAGGGTATAACCAGATATATGGGAGTAAGCAATTTCGGGATTAGAGAGTTGGCAGAGGCTATTCATTCTACTAAAAAGTTTAGAGTTGTAGCAGATCAGGTTCATTATAGCGTCTACGATCGTTGGCCTGAGCGTACTGGGCTACTTCAATTTGCAATGGAAAACAATGTCGTCATCCAAGCATATACACCCCTAGAACGTGGGACGATAGCATCGGGTACCGATATCCTTGATGAGATAGCAAGGCTCGTAGGACATAGCCGTGTACAGGTTGCTTTGAACTATCTAATTTCTACGGGAAACGTTATCCCTATACCTAAAACCGAGAAAATAGAACACGTAGAAGAGATAGCTGGTTCTATGGGATGGTGTTTGGACGAAGAATTACTAGTTAGGATAAGGAAAAACTTGGCTGGTTAAATCACTTTTTCCTGTACTTGTTCTCTTTTATCACTATTCTCGTGGGTAAAGGCATCTTATCTCCGCCTCGCCGTAATGCTTCCTTAACTTTGTCGAGATACTTTTTATCCGCGAATACCTCAACTACAACGTGTCCTGGGAATACCCTAGCAGCCGTACCTATCGGTTTACCGAATGCTTGTCTCATGCCGTCTTGGAGACGATCGGCTCCAGCAAAAGCCATCATCTTGTTCTCGCGTAGTACTTGGTGCGGGTAAAGTTTGATGCGGAAAAGATAGTTGTCTTGTCCTATTGTTGTGCTAAGATACTTGTTTACTGCTAGACGGGCTGCTTCTAGAGCGTTATGCCTTATCTGTCCAGCCTCCAATACTATCAGCTGTCCCATGATTTCTGCTTCGTACTGCTTTTGGGGGTTCCCCATTTCGAATTTGGTAATCTTAGGCTGTGGAACACCGTGTATATACTCTTTCCTTGTATATGGTGGTGTCGTGAAATGAGTATAGCATTTGGCGGGTCTCAGCGGCATATCCTCCACACCTCTCCTCGTTTACACCATCCACTACTGGTTATTATAGGCGTTATAAACGTGTCTCTGTTAATCTCTTGTAAGGACGAGTATTTTTACCCATAGGTCTCCGTGGCGGACAACCCTTTTTTCCATAATCTTCAGGCCCACACGAGAGGAGGCCTTCTCCAAGGTCCGGTGCTCAGTAGTTATTATGACTGCTCTTCCATCCAAGCTTAGCGACGGCTGTAGGACCTCTGCAAATCGCTCGTAGAGTTGTCGTACAGTCCTGGGATCTCCTAATCTTATACCGTAGGGTGGATTGCTTACTATAACATCGTATTCCCCATTCTTGGATAGTAGTTCTATAGCATCTGATACGGTAAATGTTATGCGCTGCGAAACTCCTGCGGCAAGCGCGTTTCTACGAGCACTTTTTATGTGCCGTGGGCTTTTATCATTGCAATGTATATCTCCTTCTACTGTAGTTAACGAGGCCTCTATGGCGATCGTCCCGGATCCGCACATGGGGTCTATCAGTCTTTCTTTGTCTCGGTATCCAGCTATTCGTAGCATAACAGCTGCTAGGCTCGATTTTAGTGCTGCGGGATGGTCGAAAAGGCGTAAGCCTCGTATATGTCTCGACTGGTCTCCTGTTAGTGAAAGTGTGAGGTAGAAGTTATCTTCAATCAAGTCGGCTCTGAAAAGTGTTGTCGGAGAACCGAGCCTCACATAGGGTTTGATACCTGTATTTTCTAATATCTTTCCTATCTCGTCACCTACTACACGGCTTATGTCCATAGAAGTGAAATCGTGCTTTCCTTCTCTAACGCTTCTTACCGCATACGCAGAATATTCCGTCATGAAGTGGTCGGGAGCGGCATCGCGTACTAGCTTGCGTATTTCCTCGAGACCTTGTTTTTTACTAGTTATTTTCCCCGACGATAGTAGAATTCCAGCGTAATGTATTGTTCTCATCTCATAAATCTTCTCGACGAGGAGTGTGTTATCCATCGATGTTTCTACTATTAGCCTGCCATGTTTTTCTCTGATTTCTACTGGTCTTGCTCCTATTTTCTCTCGGGCCTCGTCTAACACTATATCTTCCGTCCCTGGGTTGCATGTAAGGAGTATGTCCGGCATGGTTGTTCACCCCCGTTTCAATCGGGAATGTATCCTGCTCAGGAATGTTAGGAGAAGAGAAGCTTCAGGGTCTTCCAGGAAACCGGGAGTTAGTATTTTCTTGAAGAGTAAGATAGTATTAGTCCTTCTCTGCTCGTCTCTAAAAATGTTTTCCGCTATCCTACTTGCGTAATTAAGTGCTAATCGTCTTTTTTGGTTACCCGTTCGTATTGAAGGTTTACTTACGTCAACTCTTTTTAAAGTATTATATATTGTATATAATGTAACTGCGACAGAACAAGCAAGATTCATCGTTCTATAACGATCGCTGGTCTCTATAGTTGCTCTTAGATCACACTTTGAGAGTTCGTCACGCGTCAACCCGACACTTTCTCTTCCAGAGACTATAGCTATACGTCCGCTTATTTTTTCTAGTAGAGGTGGCAACTGGCTTAATGGAGTTGTAACACGAAGTAGATCGCCGCTTTCCGCCTTTACAGCTGTCGTGCATATAGACACTGATGTGTTTTCAAGGGATTCTTCAAGTGTGTCTACTATTCTGGCATCGTCTAATCTGTGAAATGCGTGTACGGCATACTCCTTGGCTGCTTCTATATCAGCTTGAGGATTAACAAGATATAACTCGTCTACATCGAAGTTTTCCGCTAGACGGGCAATCATGCCTAGATTAATCTCGCCTTCAGTACCTACTAACACTAGACGCGTCTTTACCACTTGTATACCCCTCATAGTTCAAGGATGAATTACCTGAGTTTTTAGGAATACCTTCCACAAGGTAAAGGGTCTCGTAGAAAAACCTTTCTTCTCTTACAACTTTTCCTTCGAATCCTCCTTTTTGGAGGCATTGTAGAATGTTTCCTGGGCCACCTATTAGGGATGAAGTTATCATCAGTATATGTTTGGCACGTCTAGCTAGTGAGATACAGAATTCCAGATGTCTCTCGGGAGTCGCGGTCCAAGCTTTTTCCAACCAACCTTCGCAAGCTAATACCTTTTCGGGCGTAGGCGGCAAATATGGAGGATTCGATATTCCTAGATCGTATCTTCTATTTTTTGGGATGCACCTGTCAAACTCACAGTGAAAAAGGTTGAATCCCAGCTTCCTAAGTCCCTCTACCGCATATGGGTTAATTTCAGTAGCATGTAGAATCGCGTCAGGCCACAAATTTTGCACTAGAGACAATATGAATCCGGATCCAGCGCCTAATTCGAGAATGCTTGATGGGGCATAGCCGTTTTTCCACAGTTCAATAAGGAAGTTTGCTAACATGTATGTATCGTCAGCCGGTTCGTACACGCATGTGTGCCTAACATATCTGAGTATAAATCCAGCATATTCCCTCTCAACAATGTATTCGATCATTTTTCATCGTCCACATTAACAGTCCCTCTATATCTTCTGGTGTCAGCTCTCTCACCCTCTTCGTCTTTAGCGTCTCTGGAACATCAACGTCAACACAAGATCTTATCACTTTATATGCCAGCTTATTTCTTTGACTGAACAAGCATGCTGTCAGTTTTGGAAGCCCCCAGTGCTGTACACTCCAGTATTTTTTCCTATGCATAATAACCATCATGGCATTAACTTTGGGGGTGGGATAGAAATATCTGGGAGGGTATCTCGGCCCGGCTTCTACTCTAAAAAACAGTTTTGCTGTTACGGTTAACCTTCCATAATCTTTGCTTCCCGGTTCTGCGTTGATACGATCCGCTACTTCCTGTTGTGCTACTATGTAGACGTTTTGTATCGAGTTGTTTCGGGCAGCGGATTCCAGTAGGCTTCCTACTATGTTGAATGCCGTGTTAGAGACCAGGGTGTCAACGGGTAATGTGTCTGCAAAGAGTATTCCATCCGCATGTATTATATGTGTTTTCGGGTTGGAAGCTACTTTATAGGAAACTAATACAAGCTTTGGATCTAGTTCAACAGCGTAATATTTCGTAGAGTATTTCGAAAGATGATAAGTTAGAGTGCCTAAGCCCGAACCTACTTCCAATATTACGTTAGATTTCTCTAGTAGCTTTGCGAAATCCCGTATTGGGCGTGCGTTGACGAGGAAGTTTTGACCTAGCTTTTTGGTAGGCTTAATATGGTACCTAGAAAGTAGCCTACGAGTCCATCTACGGAGTTCAGTAGAAATTAAGGGCGGGGGAGCCTCCATAGTCTGCTACCCTTATTGACCACGTATTTTTTCGAGGTAGCCCAGATAAACCGTCTGGGGCATTGTACGGGAGGGGGGAGGCGGTCTCACGAAAAGATAGTATCTCTCTGTTCCCTGAATCTCGGCTATTATTTTATCAGCGAGTATTTCTACCGGATCAGCACGTATAAGCTCTTCGATTTCTTTGAAGGAGTTAAACCCTCCTTTCATTTTACGTGCATCTAACAGGCTACGGAGTGTTTTCTTACCTATACCCTTCAAAAGTTCTAGCGTGTGGAGACGTAAACTTATGGGACCTGCTATATTGAAGAATCTAACGAATTCTTGTTCTCTCTCACGTATAATACGTGATATGGCCTCTTTCAAATTGTCTTTTGCCACGCTTGTTAGATCGTCAAACTTAAGAGGTATATGGTGTACTTCTACTATCTTTACAGGCATCCCGAACGCTTCAACGTACTTGCTGAATACGTTCATATCCGTGAAGACTCTTGCGCCGGAGAATTTTGCAATGTTCTTTAGCGCGCTTTCGAGTGTTGTTATGTCAGCCCTGTAGTTGGATGTATAACAGGCGACGCTTGAACGTACTACCTCGACGCATGACATTTTAGTTCCAGCCATCGTGTATGGGAATGAAAGTGAAATTTTTTCGTAAAATGATGGCTCGCCTGAAAGGGGGATACCGTCTAAGAGAGTGAACCTATTAAAACCCACCAACTGGACCAGGGGTACTGGACCTTTATGTTCTGGATGAGGGTCGAACGGGTTTCCACGTCTCATAAAGTCGAGAATGACTCCTATCCTCTCATCGCGAGCTGGGTGTCTGATCTCGTGTCTTCTCCGGTGCTCGTATCTCCGGCCAGGTCCTGGACGTCTCCGATACAAATACTACACCTCCTTTTGTTCCCTTGTTATAGTCTTAAGTGGGGTTTTAGCGGGCTCGCTACCTGGTACCATATACATCACATTCTATATAACTCTACTATTTCCTAATACTCTATTTTCCTTGATCCCGCTTGGGGGTTTCCGTTTCTACCCGAGAACAATGTTTTGAAAGTATTCTGTGGATCTTCTCCACGGTGTCAGGATCATATTGGGTTTCCGTATCCACTTGGAGAATCCAGTATATTTCATTAATGGTTTGAGGACAAATATTTACGAGATTGGCCGCGACAAAATCCTTTAAACCCAGTCCTTCAAGTTCTCTTACAAGTTCCATGGCTTCTTCGGGTTCCATGTTAGCAAATTCTTTTAGGTACATTAGTGTCTTTTGTTGAACTCCCATTATACCCGGTTCTTGTTCCGCACGACGTTCCATGAATTTATAAGCATATGACCAAGGTACAGCTTTCATTTTCACTATTTCATCTACCATCGCTCGCACCCCATAGTGCGGTAGAATCTATCGGGGATAATAACATATTGTGCTAACATTACATTCGGCTCTCATTCTATACTATGAAGAACATCGTTGGTGTACGGGCTAAAATCATTGAGCAGGACGAAGGTGTTCTGGCCTAACTATTAACGTCTTCTTCTTTCTGCCTAGGTAAAGTTCTACTAGATATGCCTTCCCCCGTTTGCCCACAACTATACCTGTCTTACCATGATATCTCCGGTGTGGCATTCCCTTGTGTACTGAAGGATTGATCTTTATGTGAACCCTTTCGCCCACATTATACTCTCTCATAATAAGGCTAAGTGGGGGAACACTGCCCTTCTCCCGAACATGTTTCTTTAACAGTTTTCTCGTACGATGCCTGAAACCTCTTGGAGCTCTAACCATAGCATCTACACCCCGAAGCTACCCTATGATGCCTGTGTGGTGTTCTTTAGACGGTATTTAATGGTTTACCTAGGTCAACGGATACCACGTCCAGGTCTACACATACCATTTGTTTCTTTAATACGCTTGTAAAACTGGGCTGGGTTCTACCCTCATCACCGCTAACGAGTTCCTTGACATACAGTCCACCTTCGGCCTCAACAACAGCTAAAAATACGTGTGTTGTTATAGGCATGGTCGATACAGAGTATACTTTTCTCCTCCTTGTTATATCGGATCTGCGATGTAAAACCCTAATCGGTGTACGCTGCTCCACCGTCTTATTTCTGAAAAACATTTGGAGTTCCTCATGATCTTCTGGGGAAAGGGGTTGCTCGGAAACAACTAGTATCTTGTAGGTTTTACGGGACGAAGCAAGTTCATTCTTGTATGCACGTACTAGGGATCTATTAGCATGCCCTTCCACTTTGAATTTAACTAATCCTTTACCTCCTTCGTTTAGAGCCGACTCGACGATTTCAGGCTCAACACGACGCTTTAGGGGCCGTTTAACCTCTATAACTAGAGGTCTACCGGTACCTAGCATTCTAGCGTCTGCATCTTCCCGGCCCGACGCATGAATTATAACATCTTCGGCTTTATGCACTTTAAGCAACGATTTTGCAGCTTGCTCCACTGAGAATGGGTATTTGGGGGGTCCTTCCCGGGTTGGCCAATATGACTGACTTATATAACGTCCTATTTTCCAATACCTGGCTTTGTAGAAGATAGGCGATGTTTCTAATTCTATTTCACCACGAGGAAAATGTATTATTAATATGGCCTCAGATTCGTCAAAATCTACTGTGAATCCTTTCTGCTGTATTTTCTTTCCTATTTCTCGTTTCAACTCGTTTTTTATAGATTCAGCGTAAGGCAGTCCAAATTCCGATTTTAATTTCTCCTCTTTTTCGTGAATTTCCTTTGAGAGCTTCACACCTACCAGAAAACGCTGAGATTCGGAACTTGAAAGAAGTTCTATCCCCTTCTCCGTAGCCTCTTCCATTAGGGTCTCGACTAGGTTCCCGCAAAGGTAGCATCTCTCTGGTTCAGGTTTTTCACCGAAGTATTTAATGGATAGACCATCAGCGTATGGTGAGAGTCTTGGTGAGAGCTGTTTTAAGATCTCCATATCTTCTTTGCCCAAGATAAGTTTTCTATGTATTTCCATTACCGCGGAAATTTTTAGTGCCCGACCCCTATCCTTGTTCGAGAGCGCCAAGCCCAGGCGAGCGAACATACGTCCAAGACATCTATCACATAATGGATATCGTCGAAGTATCTTTATCGCTTTATTTGCTAAACTGTCGTTGCCCACTCCCTAGTCCCCCAGCAATCTAAGATACTAATAGATGGAGGCGGCGGCTCGTTTAATATTAGTTCCTTTACAAGTATGTCGGAACCACGACAATCCCCTAAGATACGGGAATAGAGCCACGATATACTAGTTATGCTTGCCTTGCCAGCCAGGATTGAACCCACATCTGTACATTCCTCGGCTCCATTAGCATAGAACTGTGGGTTGCTTGAAAGTTTATACAACCCATCTTCATATCGAATGCTAATATTATCGTATACCCTAAAAGAAGGTGTAGCCATGATAAGTTCTTTCGGTTCATCCCTGGGAAGATTCACGTTATAAGCTAAACACTCGGTTTTTTCACAGCTTATCGAAGCTTTTAAAAGAGTATCTACTAGGTATCCTACCAAAACGGCATCTTCATTCCCAAGGGTACCGGGTATATCGATATCTGGAGACCATCTTGGTAGATATTTTGAAAACGCCACACCTGGAATCCCATGCAAGGCCGATTCTATAACGGCACCAATCGTACCTGAGGACAATATGTCTTCGAGGCCTATGTTGGCCCCATGATTAATTCCGGAAACTACAAGACGAGGTCGAATCCCTTCCTTATACAACATATGAAGAATGGCAGTCGCAGGTGTCCCTCCTTCTATAACATACGTCTTGACGGATTCTACTTCCGTTAAATAAACCCTATAAGAAAACGATAACGATTTCCCGGTACCGCTGGAAGCTTTACTAGTACTCACGGCAACCAAATTATACCCTAGATCGGACAATGTTCTCAACAGGAAACGAAACCCAGTAGCATGGAATCCATCATCATTAACAACTAGTATATCGGCTTCTTCGCCCAAATAAACTCACCACCAGAACTTGGAAAAATAACCTCTAGCTACCTATCCATCTCCTCAAACTCACATACGTAAAGGAGAATATCCTTAAACGATAACATACCGACTACTCGGTTTTCTTCATCAACCACAGGAAGATGTCCTATGCCAAGGGTTTTCATACGCCTATACGCCTCACCAATAGTTTCATCTTTCCGGGCCACAACAGGTTCAGAACGCATTATATCTCCTATCCGTGGGTTCCTTTTGTATGAACCAGAAGCAATGGTATATACTAGATCAGTCCTGGTAAAAATTCCTAAAGGAATCCCATCCTTATCAACTATAATGATGCTTCCAATCCTGTTATCATACATTATCCTTGCAACAACCTCCAACGAAGCATCAGGATTTACAGTTATAGGAGGCTGGCTCATAATCATTACAACCCTGTCGTCCCACTTCATCCACGAACACCCATCACACATGGGATGAACCGGGGGCGCGCGGCTCCTCCCCCTAGACGCCGGGAACAGGGCAGGTTGCACGGTCATCCTCAGCCCGGTGACCCGCGAACGCCAGCGTCCGAGGCTAGGTTGCTCCCTTCCGGGCCTGGCCGGGTTTCCCCGGTAAAGACGGTAGCCTCGGCCCTCGAGCCGAGACTCCGTCACCGCTGGCCCCGCGGGGCGGGAGTCATCGTAGACCGTGCAACCCGTTGCCCCCCATCCCCGGCGTCCGGGGGGAGGTTACTGGCCCCCGCATTACGCCCGTTTCGGGTTCGAGGGAGGGCGGCCCCCTCGGCCCTACCCGCGCGCCCATCTTCACCGGCTTTATAGGCTAGGAGTTATATATGTGCAAGGATGCTCAGGAATAGCTTATCTTAAGTAGATCCGCCATTGTGACAAGCCCAGGCCGTTCTTCAACTATCCTAGGCGCCATGTTGACTACCACAGCTGCTGTGGCCGTGTCCCCGTGCGTCCCCGAGCTCTTCCAAGTTATTTCCGGTTCCCCGAAAATCCTTATCTCCTCGAAATCACCAAACCCCAGCCCTGCCCGTAATTCTACCTTGATAACTTCTACGTCTTCCTGATATCCGGCTCCATAACCGTAGACGCCGAGAACCTGGCCTTTCTCGACAGTAATGCCGTTTACTTCTACTCGTTTGTCTGCTATAACAGGTTCTTGACGTTCGACCACCTTCTCTACTGGTAACCCTGTTATCTCTGAAATTAGATAAACCGATTCGGCATAGCCTACATGCCCGGTGAGTTTACCTTCTTCAAGGAGTCTCTTGAACTCTTCAGGGTCCAGTCCGAGACCGATCTTATCCCTAAAAGGTTTCCGCCTCTTCGAAGCATCGAGACTCCTAATAGTGGTGACGCCTTCCAACATTGCAGATGTAGCAGTCATCACGGCTGGTAGAACATCCAGTATGAATCCCGGGTTAACCCCCGCTCCCAGCAATGTCACGCCTCTGCTCCGTGCATATTCATCGAGAAGGGCTGCCAGTTCAGGGTATCTCCTGTAGGGATATGCCAACGTCTCAGACGTGCTTATAACATCGGCTCCAGCGTCCATTGCTTGGACTAGCTGGGGATAAATCTTGTCTAGCCAGGTTCCAGTCGCGTGGAAGACTATATGGGGTTCTACTTTGTATAGAACATCAGGATCATTGGTTACACGAACGCCTAGTTCCTTGCCGATATCCATAACATTGCCAACATCCCGACCAACCTTGTTCGGATCGATATCTATAGCTGCGACGAGCTCGTAACCTCTAGCAAGCGCCACTTTACCTATTAGAGAACCGATCGGGCCTACACCATATAATGCAAAACGCAACGACACACGAATACACCTCCAATCACGCACAGGAGTTTTCTCTTTCCAACATTCGGGCCAGTAAACCCAATTTATCTCTATCCAATAGCCACGATAATAATAAATAAGCTAGAGGTTAGTGAGATCATTTTAACACGGAAGCCGCGGTCGCCTAGCCTGGTATGGCGCCGGCCTGCTAAGCCGGTGGGGGGTCTCCCGCGCGGGTTCAAATCCCGCCCGCGGCGCCAAACCGAGCAACCCCCCATTCTACCCCCCACTAAAACACCAAGCCTCCTATAATCCGAGAAATACCCGCCAGAAGCAGATGTTTATACCTGCTAAAGCAAACAAGCAGAAAACGCCCGCGGCTGCCCGGCGGCGGCGCGGGGGCAACACGGGGCCGAGCCCCGTACGGGGAATACTGGATGAGCCCACCTGCCTCCAGCCGCGGGCACAGAACAATTAAACCATAAACGTTTTCTGAGTGTCCCAGCGCGGTAAACATTAAATACCCTCCCTTCCCATAATGATGTGGATGCACGCGACAAGCAGACTGATGATATGCGTGCTAGTGGGGCCCTAAACACCCCCGGCCCCTAAGCCGGGGAAGTTTAGGGCTGACAGGGGCCAGATTTCGGGACAGCAACCCGGCTAAACCCTTCCGCCGGGACGCGGGCCACGAAAAGGAGCCCGCCACTCCCCCAGGACGGCAGGGCGGCCGTCACTCCGGTTGATCCTGCCGGACCCGACTGCTATCGGGGTGGGACTAAGTCATGGGAGTCGAACGACCCGCCGCTGCGGGGAGTGGCGGACGGCTGAGTAACACGTGGCTAACCTACCCTCGGGACGGGGATAACCCCGGGAAACTGGGGCTAATCCCCGACAGGCGAGGAGGCCTGGAATGGTTCCTCGCCGAGAGGGGGCGCCGGGGGTTAT
>WAOQ01000019.1 GCA_015521205.1 Desulfurococcales archaeon | reverse complement strand
GTTAAAGACGTGGCTAGGGCTAACAAGTCGGCATTAGAAACAAACTATACTGGTCCCATAAACATAGGCTCGGGCAGGGAGAAATCTATACTCTCCTTGTACAAGGCACTATGTAGTCTCGTGAAACAATGCCCACCACCAATCTACAAGTCATTGCGCCCCGAAGATGTTAAGAGAAGCGTGGCCCATATTGACAAAGCTTATGAGATCCTAACATGGACGTTAAGGTCTACGATCTACGATGGTTTAAGGGAAACATTAGAATATTATAAAACCAAGATAAGGTAATGTTTCTCATATTATTATCCAATAATATATGTGCTAAGATTTAGTATTAAATAAAATGCACTCCTTAAGGAGATTTTAGGTGTCTAATGTGGGCAAGGAGATTTTGATAACGGCCGCACCAGGAGGACACTCTGGTTATGCTTATGCCATAGGGCTTAGGCTTAGAGAACTTGGTTATAAGCCCGTTTTTCTAGCTGCCGAAGGATATGATTGGATTGTAAAGAAATTAACTCGTATCGGTCATGTTGAGTATGCACCCATGCCCCGCCGGGTTGGAGAGCCTTTATATCGGAGCCTTCATAGATGGCCTGCCGCGTTTGTGAAAGCATTTTCAAAAGTGAAACCTGAATATCGCGTACTTGTTAGCTGTGGAGCTAATCTAAGTATACCTCCAGCAATAGTTTCCAAGTTGAAGGGTATGTATCTGGTTAATGTAGAAAGCATTGTGAGAATGAGTGGTCCTGGGAAAACTCCTAGGTTCCTCCATAGAATAGCCGATCTAACGCTTGTACATTGGCCTGAACAGGAGAAGTTTCTTCGTGGTGCTCGTGTTGTCGGGCCCATATATGAGCCGCCAAGATTTGAATCATCAGATGGAGGCTATGTCCTTGTCACGGCGGGGAGCGTTGGTTTCAGAGAATTGTTCGATGTTGTGGTTGAGGCTGGCTTCGAACGTTTAGTCATACAGACAGGTAGAGTAGATCCTGACGCCTATAAGAAGCGTGCATGGAAGGTCTTTGATTATGATCCGGATCTTGAGAGATGGATCGCTAATGCGTCTCTCGTAATAACGCATTTTCCGGGAATGACATCGGCTACAGCGGCGTTGGCATACAAGAAACCTGTTGTACTCGTTCCAGCCATTCATTTAACAATGTCGGCGCCAGTCACTGATTGTCCGTTGTATTCGGCTAAAATAGGTGCTGTTTGCATTAACAAACTTTCACCGAAGGCTATTCTCGAGGCTACGGATAAGGCTAGGAAAGTGGATAAGCCCTCCTATACGGAGGGTGCGATGGAAGCGGCAAGATTAATATCTAGACTTTATGAGGGGTGAATAACATATTGGGTGTGAATAGATTTGACTGGCAAGTGCCCTAAAGAAATGGCAGTAATAGGTGGGGGTTTCGTTGGCCTCCAAACGGCAGTTCTTGCAGCCCTCTCGGGGGTTCGGCAAGTGATTATCGTAGATATAGACCCGCGAGTTGTTGATAAAATCAACAATACTAAGGATCCTGCGGAGCTACATGTTAAGGAAAAACTCATACAAGAGAACTGGTCTAAAGTCAAAGATAAGATGAAAGCTACCACGGATTATAAGGATGCTTCTCATGTTGACGTATACATGGTTTCAGTCCAAACACCCTTACTTGGGGACCATGTAGACTACACTCCACTCTTAAAGGTTGGTGAGAGCCTAGGGAGAATAGTTGATAAAGGCAACCTTGTAATATCTGAGACGACAATCTATCCTGGTGGTACAGTCTCGCTTTTGGGTAGACGGATATCCGAAACCTCTGGGTTATCCCTGGGAAGCGGGGGTATATTGTTGGCTCACTCACCGGAGAGGGTAAACCCAGGCTCAGAATGGACTGCTGAAAAGATACCTCGTGTTGTGGGAGGCATAGATATTGCTAGTAGAGACGCGGCGGTACAGATTATTCGGGATTGTTTTGGGTTAACGGTTTTCCCTGTAGATGATATACGTGTAGCTGAGGCTAGCAAGTTACTGGAGAACACGTTCCGCCTCGTTAACATAAGCCTAGTGAATGAGTTGCAGCGTAGGTTAGATAGGAAAGGTATCAATATAAGGAAAGTAATAGAGGCTGCTTCGACCAAACCCTTTGGTTACATGCCGTTCTGGCCTGGCCCTGGCGCCGGTGGTTCTTGCTTACCAAAAGATGCTAGGATGCTGGAAGAATTCACTGGCTCCCTCCTTTTACGCATAGCTAGAGAGATAAATGAGAGTCAACCCTTGTACTATGCTGCAAGAATTCTCAGAGAGGCACGAAAAAGAAACGCGAGAAGAGTACTTTTCTATGGACTAGGCTACAAGCCAGATACACCCTATCTCGTTGAAAGCCCTATACTACATCTCATTGAGGAACTGAGTATACTAGATCCTACACTGGAGATCGCTAAGCAAGATCCATTGATACCGCAGATGAGTGATTTTGACAATATAAAAGATGCTATCGAATGGGCGGATTTAGTCTTAGTATGGGGTAAACCCCCTGAAGGGCTTACCCCGGAGAAAATGATAGACCTTAGAGTTTTCTAGGCATACTACACTATTTTAATCGAGTATTCACATTGTCTTGGGCTTCCCGCAATCCGAACTATATAACACTCCTCTGATCGGGCATAAGAGCATGTCCTTTCTACTCAGTATTCCAAGAAGCGTTCTAAAATTCATACGCGCACCTATCCCCGTACCCAGCCATATATCGGGTCTCCAGAAAGGGACCCTTCTTATCCTCTCAAACTCCCACGGATGGTAAAATATGCTATAGAACAATTTTCCAGACGGTAAGAGGAACCTCTTCCATAGAAACCTCGGGAGAATTCGTATAAGACTACTTGTAGCTGTCACTGGTACCCGTATAAGTGAGTCTTCTCGCCAAACCTTCCAAGTCGCTCCTTTGTACGTGGCTATACTAGAGTCGATGAGACACTCCTCTTCCTTTAACACAGGTAGTAGTGGTAGTGGGAGCTGAAGATTTGGCGCCCTAAAACTGATTATATTCGTATATTCTCTGAGGACACGAATCCCGCGGCGGATATCCTCTTCGGCTTTTTCTAAAGGGACGCGGTCAAGTCTTAAATGCCTATAACCGTGTGATGCCAGTTCGTGTCCTCCTTCCAGTATGGCTTCGGGAACCCAGGGATGTCTCTCTGCAAGTTTTCCTACGACGAAGAAAGTGGCCTTTACCCTTGCTTCATCTAGCGTTTCGAGGATCCATTTTAACCCTTCGAGGGATGCTTTATCGCTGTGGGACTGGTATGGCGGGGCGTCTGGTTCTACGTCGAATGATAGGTATACCGTCATAGTTTCGTGCCGAATAGTATTCTTCCTTACGTCCGTTACACCATTCACCGGGGGCCACCGGGTTCAGCCTTAACATCCTATAAAGCCTGTAAACTATGAGTCTTTTCTCCCTTGTACACATATCCAATGCTCTTCTATAAACGTTGAGGTAGATCTTCACTGTGCTTTTACAGTCAAACCTTTCGGCAGACCTACGGGCTTGGATAGACATTTTCCGCCTCAACTGTGGGTCCTCCGCTAGGGTTATAGCATATTTTACAAACTCATCCTCACTATAGGCTAGCATCCCAGAAACTTCGTGTGATATGAAGTCCTCTAAACCGGTTTCCCTCATGCCGACTACCGGTGTGCCCAAGGCCATGGCTTCTAACGCCGCTATTCCAAACGCTTCATGCTTGCTCGGCATGAGTAAAAGATCGGCGGAGACCATCAACTCTTTTACTTTGGCTCTCTCAACCTCTCCAAGGAAGAAGACCTTATCCTCTACACCGTACGTCTCAGCGTACTTTTCCAATATGCCTTTTAATGGGCCTCCTCCAGCTATATAGAGTCGTGCTTTACTGTTTCCGCGGGAGACTAGTTCCTTCAAAACCCTAATGGCTAGGAAGGGGTTTTTGCGTTCAGTTAACCGCGATACAAGCAAGAGGATAGGATCTCCCTCGAGTTCTTTGGGTTCCACGTTCCTCCATTCGTCAACGCGTATGCAGTTCGGTGTTACAAACACGTCGTTTCGACCGAAGATTTCCTCCAATTCTCTAGCTACAACGCTTGACACGCCAGTAAGGAGATCAGCCCTATAAACACCATAGCGTAGGAGCAGCCGGGTGTGAAGCTTGAGCCCATCCCTTATGAGAGAATGGTTGGTCGCTATCGTGGGAATACCCAATATGCCTTTGGCACCGTGGATCGCCAACAACGCGAACATGGAGAGAATGCTGTGCCCGTTAACCAGGTCGAACGCATTGTACTTGATAAACCTGAACAGTTTTATCGCCGCCTGCGGGCTTATAGTATAGTTCCCAGGCCTGAGTGGAACCTTGAAACGCACAACCGGGAAACCATCTTTTTCATCGACCAAAGGAGGATCT
>WAOQ01000018.1 GCA_015521205.1 Desulfurococcales archaeon | reverse complement strand
CCTCTCTATTTTGTCCCCTGCGGATCTCCTTAGCGAGAAATGTAAATGTGGGGGTGGGGATGGCTGGGTTCGCCCTCGTCCATTATGTGGGAGGAGGCGGGTATATCTTGGTTTGTCTATAAGTTAATAGACAATAGACTATCCTTCCCTGACGAGGTTCTAGGCGCTCCTTATAGTAGCGCGTCGAAGGATGAATTCCAGCTTTTCTATTGTGACGTCATCTCGTAGTTTTGCCATGGCAAGGTTGCCATGTCCTCCCTTGTCCTCTATTAATCCTTGTGCATCGAGATAGTCTATTATTCTCTGAGCCATGCCCCTGGATGCCCTTACTATTAGAAGTGTGCCCCCGCCAGACGATGTTACCAGTAGGGCTACCGGTGTTTTCACTATCGAGTATATCCTGGAGGCTAGGGCCGTGGCTCCTCTTTTCTTCCATTTTTTCCTTGCGTCTACTAGTTTTATGAAGCCGAGATTTTTGGCGCTCATGGCTAGGTCTATAGCAGCGTCTTTCAGCTCTTTGTCCCGCTCGTCAGCTATCTTTTTCGAAGCTTCTATTACTTCAACTTTCCGTTCCACGCTAACAGTGCGGGGTTTGAACTTGAATTCGCCGAAGGGTAAAGGCGAGGATAACCAATCTACGAATTTATTCCAGAGCTCTGTGTCCCGCTCCGCTGTTAGGGCTTTCGATATTGATGCGGCTAGATCCACCATTTTACTGGATACATTCTCCATAGACGTCCTGCGCCCAGCGTATTCGAGTATACCGACCGCCTTAGTGAACTCTTCTAGCCTGGGCGTTACCCTGTAGCCCAAGCTACGAACCAAGTTGTATAGTAGCACGCTTGTGGGGGCGGCTCCGGAGATCACTTCCGCGGAGTACTTATTCTCTATTTCCTGTGTGTTTCGAATGGTTGATCTGTGATGGTCTACTATTATGAGGCGTGTGTTGGGGCATTTTTGTCGGAATACTTGTAGTGCCTCGTCGACCGGGGGTCCATAGGGGATGTCTAGAAGTGCTAGAACCGTGGGACATTCTTCCATGGATTCTATTTTTCCTCGTAGGCTACGTGGGCCGGAGGGGTGTGCTTCTACTTTGCATTCTACTTTTACTGGATATGCTTTTAGTATTTCCTGCGTGTATCTGAGTATTGCTGTCGCAACTGTGCCATCGGCATCCCAGTCGCCGTAAACAAGTACTTTGCACATAGCTGGTCACCTCTACACGTCATTCTCCATCTATCATGTACTTGGAGAGTATGTATCCCCCCATATACCTGTGTACAACGCCTTCACTGAGGAGTTGGTAAAGAACCCTCCTTACACTATTATAGTTAGCCCCAGAGATCTCTGCTATCCGTTTTGGTTTTAACGGGTCTCCCCGTGCAGATTCGAGGACCTCTATGACCTTATCACGAACAGTCTTTTTTTGCTGACCCACTATTCTCTCACCAGTAAACAATAATTAGAACTAGACGATATAATGTGTACATCGGATAGATAGCTAGAAACGTCAAAGACCATGACACGATAGAGGGGTGCTGCCCATTGAACAATATTGTATGTTTCAAACTCCCTGAAAAGAGGCGACTAGAGGTTAGAGAAGGGGATATAACGAGACTTGAGGTTGACGCCATAGTTAATGCTGCGAACAGTTTTATGTGGATGGGTGGAGGCGTTGCCGGGGCCATTAAGCGACGTGGTGGAGAGGAGATAGAAAGAGAGGCTAGAAGATACGCTCCTGTACCCATTGGTTCAGCTGTTATCACTAGTGCTGGGAGACTGCCAGCACGCTACGTGATCCATGCACCCACCATGGAGAGGCCAGCAATGAGAATACCACTCGAAAACGCTGTCAAAGCTACAAAAGCGGCGCTCCACGTTGCTTCTCAAAGGGATATCGATTCGATAGCGTTTCCCGCGATGGGAGCTGGCGTCGGCGGTCTCAGCGTGTATGAAGTGGCGAGGGCAATGGCTAGAGTAGTATACTCCTATGGAAAAGGGCCTAGGAGGATCGTATTTGTAGCATACGGTGAGACCGCTTTTAGGGAGATGTTAAGAGGCGTTAGGGAAGAATTGGGTTCTGAGGGAGAGGTGTGCACTTAGATGGGGTGTAAAAAGGTTCTGGTAGCCATAACCGGTGCTAGCGGCATAATATATGGGGAACGATTAGTTGAGATCCTCTACAACATGGGCTTGCTAGATGGAGTTATAGTTAGTTCTGCAGCCCTAAACGTGGCTCGGATAGAGTTGGGGAGAGAATTGCGGATTCCTGACGGTGTCAGGGTGTTTAAAGACAGTGATTTTTCGTCTCCCTACGCCAGTTCCAGTGGGTTGCCCAACTGTATGGCTGTGGTACCTGCAAGCATGAATACCATAGCTAAGATCGCATGGGGGATCTCGGACAACATTGTTGCACGTGCCGCCCTCGGCATGTTAAGGCTCGGGCGTAAACTGGTGTTGGCTCCTAGAGAATCTCCTCTCGGAGTGGTGGAACTGGAGAACCTGGCGAAACTGGCTAGGTCCGGGGCCGTTGTAGTTCCTGCTTGCCCGGGCTTCTATACAAGGCCTAGGAGTATAAACGATCTGGTTGATTTTGTGGCAGGTAAAATATTGGACTCTTTGGGTATAGAGAATACCCTCTATGAGAGGTGGGGTAGAGGAAACTAGAATTCCTCTCCTTTGAACCCTAGTTTGGTGAGCAAGCTCTTGGTTCTCTCGTCTGGACCCATTTTTTCTAGATCCTCCTCGAAATCCCTTGACTTCCTCTGTTTCTTTTCAATGGCCCAGGCACACCTACCGTCCGGCAACATCTTTTGTATGGCGCAATAAGCGTACTGGCATTGTGCCCCTATGCATTTGTCGCCGATCCATTGGCAATACGGGACGCGGAGAGGTTGTCCTCTATAGTGCTGTGTGGTGACAAACAATGCTTTCTTGCTGCACCTAAAATACGGGCATAGCGGGCTACACATCACGCCTGCTGGCCGCGGCACCGGCTTCGAACGGCCGTGGGGAGCCTGCTGGCCTCTATGACCATGATGTCTCGATTCCCTTGAGTGATTTCTTCTACGCGGGTAGTCACGACTCATGGTTAGGCACCACTTTGGAAGAATATTTGTTGGGAGAATGTCCTGGTGTAGGGCATCATGCTTCAGCCCTCCTAGCCTAAGTTCATGAGACTAATGGCATGTTTCATCTACTCGTAGTCTCCTACACCCCGCTGCGGAAGGTGTATCCTGTTAGGCTTCAGCATACCTATTATTCATGGACGGTACCATTTAAACATTATGTAAGTTATATTTCCGCTTTCTGACACGCTGGCTATAAGGAACGCTTTTTTCACGCTATGCCCAAGACGCCCAGCTCTCACTATTTCAACGGGATCCAGGGGGTCTTCTTCAGAGGCGACATGAACCATATAGGGGGCATGATCTATTCCCGGTCCAAGCCTATAAACGGCGAAATCAGAGCCGTATTTCAACCCCGACTTAACGATCAATCCTCGTTCGCGAAGATCCTCGTAAACCAAGTAGGCCTGTTTTGCCCTGTCCGGCAGCATTGAGAGAATGGCTTTCCATTCAATCTCCCGGCTATTTGAGGGATCGATGATTTTTATCATCCCTTTCTTGGATAAGTATATTGCTTCTATCAGCGATAATTGCAGGGGTGCCTCCCATTCCCCCACTTTACCCGGCTTCTCTATCCCGATGGGTTTACCATAAAATCCAGCGTCATATAATTTCCTCGCGTCATGGGGATCCGGAACTAGAACGTTGTCACCTATTAGGTAGGCTGGTATCTGATCCGTCATGAGCTCTCAACCGGTCTGAGGACAAAAGGGTTAGTGTAGGATCAGGCTGTAATCGCACAGGTCTTTTAGGGAATCTGCAACACCTTCCATGCTGTCCGCGATCGCTAGTAGGAGGGTCATCCTAGCGACGTCACTACCCATTCTGGCCAGGATTCGTACGTATAATCGTCTGTAGATGGCATCGATCTCTTCTTCCGCTCTATAAACTTGGGATATGGCGTCTTCGGCTAGCCTCCGGTTGACACCTATGTTCCTGAAGAGTCTAACCATCCCGCTGCTTGCTTCGACTAGTTTTTGGGTAAGGTTTAATATGTCTGTCCCTATCTCGTTGTCCGTCCAACCATATTTGGTCCTGTAGATGAAGAGCCTGTAGGAAGCTCCCTCTATGTGTTGTGCAGCCCTGACATAGAGGACTGCTAGATTTGCATACGCGGTTGAGTAGGGAAGCGTGGTTCGTAGCCTCGCGATATAGTTGAAGGTACTTCTCTTCAGGACTTCCATCCTCTCTTTAAGCCCGAGAACATCCCTCTCATACGTCTTTTTCATCCTTTCAAGTGCTAGGGGGTCGTTTGAAGAGGCATACTCTACTAGTCTGGAAAGGTAAATTGCCATCTTCTCAAAGCTAAGGGCCATGTTCTGAAGCTGTTCACGTATACTCATTTCTGCCAGGCTTTCATTGGCGGGGTTACGGGCAGAGTTATAGTATTCCTCATCGTATGCGTCATCATATTCGGTCATCGGTTTACACCGTCCATATCTCTCCGGGGACCAGTTTAGAGTCTCGGTCTCCCCGTCATGTTTTTGGAGCTATTTTGACCAGATAGAGCGTGCGGGTTAATTAATCCTACTATTCAAGAACGAGGATTTTCCTTTACTTTCGTTTAAGCGTTGCTCTATACTTTCTCTTTTATTAGGCTGGAGAGCCTCTCCACTTCCTCGACGTCTGATGCAAATTCTGCTTCTTTATCGGGGTCTTCAAGTGCTAGGGCTATTTTCGAGACTACCTGTTTTTCGGTCGTCGATGATATTATGGCATAGTATTCTAGGAGTGTTTTTTCATCCTCCCCGAGAGGGTTCGCCTCAACATACTCTAGTAGTTTATGTCTTAATCGCCGTAGCACTGTTGCAACCCTATATAGTTCGGCGCTTGTTTCCCGTTCTAAGGGTTGCCCTAGGTCGAGTAGTTTTTCGGCGTACTCTATAAGGTCTAAACGTTTATGGAGTATAGTTAAGAGTTCCTCTACCGTCAAGACTTTAGTCCCCGGGGAGATAACTGGAATTGAGAGATGATTAAGATTCCTCTAAGAGGACTCCTAGCTCTTCTCCTCCTCTGTGGGGTCGTACTGTGGCGATGCTATTGTCCGCTATGCCGTGCTCCTCCATTAGATCGGGGTTTATATAAACACGGTTTTCTTCTAGACCTTCCTCTACTATTGCCCGGAAAACAAACCGTTTCCTTCCTGCCACGACTATCTCTAAGTACTCTTTGATTCCTAGCTCGTCTGCAAGGCTCTTGGGGATTTTAGCTTCTTCCTCGTCAAGACTATCATCGTATCGTATGCGTATCCTTTTCTCGGTTAGGTGCCTTTTCCGGGATTTCAACGCAGACGCTGGCGGGATTAGGCTTAGAAGTTTTTCTAGATCCCTCTTTTCCTGCGGGCTCTCTTCTACCATGTTTCTAGTACACCTCCCTCGTTTTAGGCTCGCTTTTTGTTTGCTTACTCCCATGGTGGTATATTCTCTTCTATCGCCCTTCTAATAATGTTTGCTACCTCTTGTGAGGGGATTCTAACCTGTCTCCATGTATCTCGGTCTCGGATGGTGAGGGTGTCATCTTCCAATGTCTGGTAATCCACTGTTACTGCGAAAGGTATGCCTATTTCGTCGGCTCTGGCGTACCTGCGTCCTATGCTTCCAGCGTCATCGTAGATTGCAGGTATGCCTTCGCGGGTTAGTATTTGGAAGATTTTCCTGGCCTTGCTTCGTAGTTCATCGTCGCGTTCGACGAGCGGTAGAACTGCTGCCTTTACCGGGGCTATATCCCAAGGTAGGCTTAGTATGAGGCGTCCATCTTTTTCTTTTACAGCGTATTCCAGTGTTACGTATGTTATCCTGTCTGTGCCGAAGGATGGCTCGATCACGTGGGGGACGAATCTTTTAACATTGATGGTTTCCTCTACCTCTTTTTCGAAGAGCATGTCCCGGGTGATTTCGTAGCCCTCTAGTTGGATGTTGCCTTCCTCCTTTATCCTGGCGAGAACCTGTTCTAGACCTGTTTTCTCTATGAGTTGTATAACCTTTGGGGCTTCGGATCGGTAGCGCTTACCTATGGCTGCCTTGTTTATGAGTATTTTTCGTACCTTCCTTTTGACGGGTTTCTTTAGTCTTTTATGAGCTCTCAGGTCTTTACCGCTATATTTTATGTGGCGTGAAAGGTCATAGTCCCCACGGTAGCTATGGCCTGCCACTTCTATCCATCCCCACCTGGATACTTTGACTAGCTGGTCGAAGGTCTGGCTGGAATAGTGGGCCCTCTCCTCAGGGAGTTTGTCCTCGAAAAACATGTTTTCGCGGGGAACGCCGAGGCTTTCCATAAATTCCTGGGCAACACCCATCCAGTATGCCAGGCAGGGGTGAATAATTACTCCTTCCTCCACGGCTTCGCCCAAACTGTATTGTTTTGGTGCCTCACCTTTCTTCTTAGCCTCCTGAGTGAGTATGTTTATCTTTACTTCGGCTTTTTCGGCGAGCATCGGGCACCTCTTTTCTTCCGGGTCGATGAAGAATTCCATCTCCATTATCGTAAATTCGCGGAGTCTTACCAATCCCTGCCGGGGACTTATCTCGTTCCTGCCTACTTTTCCTATCTGTGCTATTCCTAGGGGGAGCTTGTTCCTCATAGCTTCGTAGACTCGTTTAAAGGCTACGAACATGCCCTGTGCTAACTCCGGTCTGACGTAGCCTAGGCTATGTTCGAAGGGGCCTATCCTGGTCTGGAAAAGTAGATTGAAGGTTTTCACCTCGCCTAGCTGCCCCCCGCAGACGGGACATCGTATATCGTGTTCACGTATGAGCTTGGTAAGCTCCTCCGGTGTTAGCCCTTCGGTGCTTATTCCGAGTTTGTCCTCTACTATGTGGTCCGCCCTGAATTTCCTGCCGCATGAGAGGCATTCCACTATTGGATCCGTGAAGTTCTCCACGTGGCCGGAGGCCTCGTAGACTATTGATGGCCCTATTACAGGGCTTTCAAGTTCTACGACAAAGTCTTGGTGGTTTAATATGAAGGTGCGGCGCCATTTGTCTATTATGTTCTTTTTGAGTACAGCCCCATATGGCCCCCAATCGTAAAAGCCTGCTACTCCTCCATAAATCTCGTAGCTGGGCCAGAAGAAGCCTCTCCTCTTTGCTAGATCGACTAATCTATCGTAGAGGTCGATTTCACCCATATTGCCTGTACCCCAGGCGGTTTATTTGCCGCCCCACCAAGGTGATGCGTTTTTACCCCTTAATATTAAGATAGCCTTTCTATAACGGATCTCCCCCAGTCGAGGTGAGGGTAGTATTGAATGGTGGTTTGTATCTGGCAGATCATTCACCCTATTTTGGGGGGTACAGGCCGCAGAGGGATTCTACTCTACTAAGCCTTGTAGGTGTCCCCTTCGATTCGACCTCGAGTTTTAGGCCGGGGCAACGGTTTGCCCCCCGCGAGATTCGGAGGGCGTCCATGTATATCGAGTTTAACAGTTTGAGGACTGGCATTGATTTCGAGTCCGTTGGAGTTTATGATGAGGGAGACGTGGCTGTAGTCCATGGAGATGCTGGGGAGACTATTGCAAGAGTTGCAGATGTGGTATCAGGTATCGTTGAGGAGGGCCGCGTGCCGATACTGCTCGGCGGAGAGCATACTATAACTCTTGGGGCTCTCCGAGCGCTCAGGAAGCGTAGACCATGTGTCCTCTGGGTTGATGCCCACATGGATCTGAGGGAAGAGTACCTAGGCCTTAGGCTGGGTCATGCGAGTGTTTTAAGGAGAGCTCTGGAGGAGGGATCGGCGAAGTCGGCTTTCATATTGGGGGCCAGAGGGTTCTCTCGGGATGAGGAAGAGTGGGCCCGTGTTTCGGGTGTGAATGTTGTGACCAGCCGTGAGGTAGAGAACAGTAGCATTGCTAGGCTGTCGTTGATGATTAAGAAGTGGCTGGTTGGGGCTGGGTGTGGCGGGTTGTATGTTTCGATAGACATGGATGTTTTTGATCCATGTTACGCTCCTGGTGTGGGGAACCCGGAACCCGAGGGTCTAGTTCCTGGAGTAGTGTTTGATGTGCTCGCGGAGGTCGTTTCCGATGACTTGTTAGGATTTGATGTTGTTGAAGTGTCACCGCCTTTTGATCCTTCGGGGATAACGAGTGTCCTGGCGGCTAAAACGGTGGTGGAGATCGGGGGTATGTGGTGGAGGGCTAGATGGCGCGGAAGACCTTCTTACCGGGTCTCTTGAGCTTGAATAATCCCCTGAAACCGCACTCGGGGCACATGAGGTGTGGCAATATTTCGATGTCCCTTCGTTTTATTATCCTTCCACAATTTGGGCAAAGATACTCTATATCTTCCAGTCTCGACATGTCTATCACACCCGAAACCTATTGCAGTAGAGCTTTTATGTGTGCACTGGGGTTTATATGGCTTGACCGGGGGTTTAACGCTAACTTTATTATATCTAGTTACATTTCCAAGGAAACATTGAAGAAGTCCAACACAGAAAAGAAAAAGTGTAGGATACTCTTTGGTAGGTGGGAATCAAGAAATGGGAGACCCGCTCTCGCTCTGTGGAGGCCTGCCCCCTGAACTCTGCGAACAACTTGTTACCGAGCAACAGGTCATCAAGATACGTTTGGAGAGACGAAGGTTTGGTAAGGAAGTAACTATTATCGACGGGATAAACGAGAAGGATATCAACCTAAAGAAGCTAGCGAGCGACCTTAAGAGACGTCTAGCAACTGGAGGAACAGCTAAAGATGGTAGGATAGAGTTGCAAGGCGATCATAGACATAGGGTAAAAGAAATCTTGGTGGAGATGGGATTCCCCGAGGAGAATATCACAGTAATAGAGTAAACCCTTTTTCACGTGGGCCTAGTATTTCGTTACCCGGAAGGGGAATCCCTCCCCGTTTAGTTTGTAGAGTACTTCTTCTACTCTCTTCTTGTCCGGCGTCTCCACGACGACTTCCACTTTCGCCCAGCCAGGCTCTAGCAAAGCACTAAACCTGTCATGGGTTATGTCTACTATATTCATCCTCACCGACGATATTATCTCTAGAACCCTGTTAAGACTACCCGGCTCGTCTGGTATTACGCCTTCAAACTTTACTATTCTGCCACTTCTCCCGAGCTCATACATTAACACCTTTGTTAGCCTAGTAGGATCTATGTTCCCCCCACTTACAATCACTACAACGTTTTCCCCTTCTCTAACCTTTACCTTACCGCTGAGAAGGCCTGCTACGCCGGCTGCACCGGCTCCTTCGGCAACCATTTTAGCCCGTTCTAGTAGAAGGAAGATTGCCTTGCTTACAGCCTGATCTCCAACAGTGACTATCTCGTCTACAAGCTTCCTAGTTAATTCGAATGTTATAATGCCGGGCTTCTTCGTAACCAGACCATCCATAATGCCAGGCCTCGCCCTTACCGTGACTGGTCCCCCAGCTTTGAGGCTCTCTGTGAACTTTGCAGCATATACCGGCTCTACGCCCACGATCCTAACGTCTCTTCCATAGAGTTTCCTAGCAACTGATGCGACACCAGATATTAGTCCTCCTCCACCTACAGGGACGATTATGGTATCCGGCTTCTCTTTGAGTTGCTCAGCTATCTCAAGCATAACGGTGCCCTGTCCCGCTATAACCTTGGGATCATCGAATGGGTGTATGAAGGTGTAGCCACGCTCTTCGGAGATTTGAATCGCCTTCCTGTACGCATCGTCATAGACACGGCCATGCAAAACTACCTCGGCTCCATATCCCTGTGTAGCTTCAACTTTGGATACAGGTGCTGTTTCCGGCATCACTATAACAGCGGGCACCCCAAGTGCGGAGGCACTCCATGCCACGCCTTGGGCATGGTTTCCCGCGCTCGCCGCGACTACGCCTTTCCTCTGTTTGGGAGGTAAGCTATGAATTTTGTAAAACGCTCCTCTTGCCTTAAATGAGCCAGTTTTCTGAAGGTTTTCCAGTTTTAGGTAAACATTGGCTCCTACAGCATTGGAAAGTGTTCGGGAAAAGTCTATGGGCGTGATGTGGAGCTTGCCTTTCATTAGCTCGAGGGCATGACGGGCGTCCTCGTATATATCCTCGAACGAGGGAATATTTTCCTCCTGAGCCACGATGTACACCTCTCATAATAAACTCCATGACAAATAATGTCGAACTACAACATATTAATTAGCTCGGGAATTCCCGGATAACCCTTATGTATCCGGCGATGGGGGCGGTTAACGTTTGACGATAACAATATTGGATCATAGAGAGATGCCTCGCGTCAAAGAGTTTATCCAGAAAGAGTGGAGCGAGGCGAAGATGCTTCTGGACGAGAAGTTGGAAGAACTGGCTGTCGATAAACATGCAAGCGTTATAGATGTAGCGAAATACATCTGTGAAGGTGGCAAAAGATTCAGGGGGTTCCTAACCTTAACGACGGCAAAAGCGATCGGTGGGAACTGGGAAAACGCTATTGACGCGGCTGTAGCTGTCGAGATAGTCCATGCGGCCAGCCTAGCGGTGGACGACATCATAGATCTTGACAGGTTCCGCCGGGGGCGGGTTGCTTCCTGGATAATGCATGGGGTATCGAAGACCGTGCTGGTTAGCCTGCTCCTTATATCTGTAGCACAGAAGATTGTCGAGAAATACGGGTTCAAGGCTATAATGCATGTGATAAGGGCGTGGGAAGAGACTACTAGGGGAGAAGTAGCAGACGCCATCCTCTACAAGGTTCTCCGAGGACCTGACTACCTAGAAGTAGCTAAAGCAAAGACTGGAGCATTATTCAAGCTTTCAACGGTCTTGGGGGCTATAGCGGTCGAAGGGTATGATTACCTCGAAACACTGGAAGAATACGGGTACAAGCTCGGGCTAGCCTATCAAATAGCGGATGACATTGTTGACTTGGTAAAAGCGGAAGAAGAGAAACTCAAGTGGAAGGATCTCCAACCGGGAGTCAAGCTATTCATTCGATGGATAGCTAACGACGCTAAATTTGACCCGGATACCGTGCCACCCTATAAAGCGCTGGTTGAGGGGGCAATGCATAATCTTCAGGATGTGGTAGATAGAGCCGTCTACCTGCCCACAATGCTACCCGAAAACGAGTATTCACAGGCACTAATGTATCTGCCCTATTTTATGGTCGAGAAAATGCTGGGAGAGGCGAATCTCAGCCTTACAAGCCTCATCTAGCCCTTTATACACCCGCTGGAAACGCGCTCCTTTCAAACCATCCTCTTAATAGGCTTCCTTGGAAGTTCTTCAAGTATCTTCTTTGAAAGTCTGCCTCTAGATTCACGGATAACTCTATGGATACATTCGTTATCCGAGTACTCATAAACATAGATTATGGGTTCTCTAGCGTACTCGTAAAGACGAGCGAGATATCTGGAAGCCTTTTCAACGCTTAAGACGTCTCCTGACGAGGCAACAACCTCTACTCCACCCTCGCCTTTCCCAGACTCGACTTGAAGATACACCGCTACAACCTCTATCTCTGGCTCCGTACCGCAGTCTTGGATGACCTTGCGCCGAATCATGCGTTTATGTGCTTCTTTTATGCGTTCCTCGAAGGCAAATCTCTCCTCCGGGTCTTCATATCGCTTGTACATTTTTGTAAGTGTCCTTTCGGGACGTTCTACTATTACTGAAACAACAAGGTCTTCTGGTCTTTTAATCATGGAGACGGGGAGAAGCTCACGGTGTTCGTAGATCGCCTTCACCCATCTCGCTCCTCTACCAGTACTCGCCATGAGGCGTGCCATCGATTCAAAGTCGTGCTCGTCAAAATAGTATTGTCCTGAAACTATATTGGAGGTAAGCGTTTCCGGTTTCAATAGTTCTTCCAGACTAGCGGCATCTGGCACGTGTCCCCATCCATCCCATCTGGACATCTCGGCTATGATGTGTCCGAGAGCTATGTAGAATGCAGCACTCTTATGGTGGAGGTACAACCATCTGTAAAGTTTGAGTCTCGCATCGTATAAGTCTTCAAGGGCAGATATTCCTTTGACATCATAAACAAGTCGTATAGTCTTATCCCTAGGCAGAAGCCTTATCATTGATATGAGTCTATCAACATGGACACGCCCATATACGACGCCCGCGTGGTGGGAATCTCGGAGAATATAGTCTAGGCGGTCCAGGTCAACAGTTCCTGATATCAGGTTTCTGAGAACATTGACAGCGCCGTGGCTTATCGGTCCTTCAAAGTCGTCTGTACCATATAATACCGCCTTAACGTATGGGAGGTAGCTGTTGAAGTCAGACATCTTCCCGGCTAAACGTTCTATTAGATGCATGGTTATTGTCTCGTGTATCTTCTTTATCGACCCCTGATGCCAACTTAGATCTATCCTGGCGCCGAGCCTGTTGATAGCATAGTCAAGCCCTAGTTCAAAATGATGGCTGAAAGGTAGGTGGCCAACATCGTGTAATAGTCCAACTAACCTAGCTACTTGTACAAAGAACCCCTTGTTTTCCTCCGTGCACTCCTGGAATAGTGCCTCACAGAGAGTTTTCTCCCTACCTGCCTGTATGACCACCATATTAGCGGCTACTCCCATCAGATGCATTACACCTATGCTGTGTTCGAACCTTGTATGGCTAGCTCCAGGATAGACCAGCCTCATTAGCCCCAGCTGGCTGATACCGTGAAGCCTACGTAGAACATTTGATTGAACAATCCTATATTCGAGTTCGTTAAGGGGCACAAGTCCGTGAACCGGGTCCCTCATAACAGCTCTGTAAGAATGGAGTCCAAGACGCATAGGGTTAGGACCTACCTCTACGGCCTCGTCTATCCTGTCGTTTTTCTCCCGGCTCATTTTCCCCCACCAGCTTCTTCATATCGTTAACAAGCTCACGGAGGTATGGGGCGCTCTCGCTAGCGCCTAGCAGTTTTACAAGCAACTCATAGGTTTCTTCTGGCTCGGGAATAGCGTAGAGTGACATATAGCTTCTCGCTCTCGCGGTTCTTATTCCGCGCTTTTTGGCTATGAACCCGGCGAGTCTCCGGCTGCCTCCTCCCACGCCGAGGAGTACGGCGTCTTCACCTGTACCTATGCCAGAGGCGGTGACAGGGTATATGTGTCCGAAACCGAGGAGTCTCCCTAATAGGGGCCTCGTCAGCACGAACTCCTGTATCCTCTCATATACTAGGTCCCTTCTGTGACTGGTTGTTGGCCCTTTGTACTGTATAATGATCCTCCTATCAGTTATTATGTACCGATGGGCCCTTCTATGGATCTCGATGCCAACGAAGGCCATGCCTGCAAATAGCATGGCTAGCGCCTGGCCAGCCCATAACTCTTCTCCCCCGCCAAATATCTTGTAGACTACTGGTACCAGGATAACAACGGCGGAGTACACAAGATACTTCATTGAGATCCTGAATAAGGAGACTACGGCTGCCGAGACTAACATGACTATAGACCATGCAAGGTACATTGCCTTTTCGCATCCCATACTTTCCAAATAGCTGCATATCGGGGTTTCCAGCCGGGCGGGAGATAGGTAAAATAGAAGTGTTACTAGGAAGAAGTATATCCATATGGCGAATTCTCCCATAAACCCCCATACCGTGGGACGAGTTTCCTTGAGGACTTTCTCGTTGCCCAGCAAGATACTGACACCCTCTGATTACAGCTAACGCGCTTGATGCTTCCAGATCGGGCGGATTCTCCCCCTGGTGACTTATGTGTTACCATTAAAGAACCCTAATAACGTGACCAACGATATCCCGGCAGGGCATTTGGTAGCCCGGGCATAGGGAACATGACGTTATGAAGGCGGGTGCTAAGAAATGGAGGACAATGGAAGGTTGACAGTGATAGGGGCCGGGCCTGCAGGTGTAGGTGCCGCTATGGCTGCCGCAAGACATGGTATTGATGTTACAATATACGAATTGGCCCCTCGTCCTGGGCTAAAGCCTTGTGGGTGGGGAATCCCGGATCACCGGAAAAAAGAGATTCCTATCCCCAGAGAGACCATATTGAAGGAGATCGATGGAGCAGTTCTTTATGTAGACGGAAAACATGCTATAGACTATACGGGTCGTGGAGGGCCACTGGGTGTAGTGGTTGATAAACCAAGGATGCTCGAGACGCTACTCGAGGATGCTGGTGTAAAAGTGGTTTTTCGGGCACCAGTGTCTATACCGTTCGGGGATGGGCCGGCCGTTGCTGCAGTTGGTGTTTCGTGGTATGAAGGAGAGAAGATCAATGCCGTGCAGGTGCACTTGAAGGCTCCGAAGGCGGATAGGGAAAAGCTAGAGTTCTACTTTGACAGTCACCTTATTGGATACTATTGGGTATTCCCGATGGGTGACGGTATAGTCAAAGTAGGGGTTGGCGGGTTCGCGGGTATGAGTGAACTAGCAACGAAGCTGGAGAGATTCATAAAACGGGATCCCCGGCTCTCTGGGGCTCCTAGAGTGAAACCCTTGCATGGAGCCCCACTAGCCGTAGGAGGGATCAAACCACGTATAATAGGGTCGACTGTATTTACTGGTGAATCCGTCGGGGGAGTATATCCTCTCACCGGAGAAGGCATCAGACCTTCATTCCTGTTGGGCAAGACTGTTGGCGAAGCTCTAGCACTGGGTAGAGATCCTGTTAAGGCTTTGATGTCTTCTGATACCACCTGGAAGATCCAGTTGCAGCGAAGGATCCTAGAGATGGTGAAATCCTTGAGGCCTATGAGGAGGGCCGAATTTTTGTCGAGATTGGACCCAGAGGTTCTCGTGAGAATAGGCTTGGGGGACTTTTCACGTTTGGGGCTGACGGCTATGGTCCTCAAAAGCCCGGGGATCCTTGCCCAAGTTATTAAGAGATTTCTTACAAAGTAAGATACCTGCCGGCGGGCTCCTAGCATGTGATCGGGGGCTATGAGTTGTACGCCATCACCCGAGGTCTACGGCTTTAATCAAGCGTCAGGCTTGGCGTGAGGAGGCCTGTACCCCGACGAGCCCCGGGGGCCCGCCGGTTTAGAGTGGGGTTTCCTGTATTCCTAGTCTGGAGTTGATATTGAGTGCTAATGCGAAGAGTAGATCGGATAGTCTATTGAGAAGTTTTAGGGTGTATTCTGGGTAAATTCCTGGGGTACTATTCTGTATGGCGACCAGCCGTCTCTCGGCTCGTCTCAACACGGTTCTAGCTACGTGCAGTGCCGCTGAAGCCGGGTGTCCTCCAGGTAGTATAAAGTGGCGTAGTGGGTTTGAGTAAAACCTGTCTATCGTTTTCTCGGTCCATTCTATATCTTTGGACCCTATTTTATCGGGTGTTAGAGGTGAGAAACCAGCATTGAAGATTAGCCTCTGCACATTCTCTATTATTTGTGATTCTTCTTTGAACGTCTCTGGGAGGAGGCTCTTAGCGAGCCCTAGCATGCTGTTAGCTTCGTCGAGTGCGCCAACGAATTCTATTATAGGATGATCTTTGGGGACACGTTGTTTGAGTACCGCACAATACGTTGTGCCTTGATCTCCTGTTCGAGTGTATAAGCTCATCCTAGTTCACCCTGTTTGGGTGGATGGGCGTTTGAGCCTCTTAACTACAAAGTCCTTTTCTAGTACTGCTAGGAGCGGGGCTGCCCGGGGGCCGCTGGGCTTCCCTAGTAGGGCTAGGTAGAAGTCCCTGTATAGCGTCTTCCTCTCCTGTGAATCTAGGTCTCTCCCGAATTCTATGAGTGTTTGCTTGATTGTTTGCTCATCCCAGGATGGTATCTCCTCGAGAGCGTCGGCTAGCCTGTAGAGTCTCTCGGGGTCTTGGATTTGACTGTATGCTTGCTCGGGAGGTTCCTCGGGTACCTTATACTTTAGTTGCGGCATGTAGAGTTCTACCCACCTCACGGTTTTCTCTAGAAGCCCCGCGAGCCATGCCTTACTATAATCGTCTAGTTCGCCTATATGCCCGGTGCGTTTCAAGCGTTCTACCGCGATTTCAAACTTCCTCTTGCTGGGAAGGTTTTGGGCTAGTAATGCAACATGGGTATATGGAGGCTGGGATGGAGGTTTTTCAGGGGGGCTATCGGGATGGGAGAGTTCATATGTTCTTTTAAGGTACTCGGTGTCCTCGCCTGCGTCTTCTAGGCCGAAGTAGACTCGTTCGGCTCTATAATATTCTTCATAGTATTGGGGTATCCTAGAAATGTCGACTACTATCTTCCGGTGGGGATGTGTTGAGAGGTACAGGAATCTAAGTATGTGGGGATGTGCGACCTCTAACCATTGTTTAGGTGTTATGCCTACGAAGCCACTGCTACTCATATCGGATACCTGTCCCCTTCTTATTCTTATTGAAACCCATTCATACCATTCGCCTAACGGGGAGTGGAAATTGTAGGCTTTCTCAGCTAGCTCTTTGCAACTGTCTCTGCTACCTCCCGGGGCAGCATGGTCCTTGCCGTAAGGTTCGAAATCTACTCTTAGGACCTTCCATACGCCTGTCCACTCTATACGCCAATTGAGTTTACCCTTCTCAATGCTCCTTGTCCCCTTGTAGCCACAGGCCCTGCATACGTATTCTACGGTGTCGGTCTTGGGGTCGTAGGAGAGTGTTTTTGTCTTGTCAATCCGACCACATCTCTCGCATATGGGCTCAAAGGGGATCCAGTTCTCCGGATATGGATTTCGACCCCTATACTTGTTAACGATCTCCCTTACAAGGCTCCTTTTCTGGATGGTTTCTCGGACAAAAGGTTTGAAAATGGTTTTATACATTGTTGTCGTGTCAACAATCTCTATATTCCCGTCGGTGAACTCGGATATGTAGGGTCCGAAGTCTGACCAGAAATGCTCAACCCAGTTAGCGTGGCACCCATAGGGGTCAGGGACTTTTATTAGCGGCCATCCCTTATACCTATCACCACCTCCCCCGGGAAACGCCTCTATTTGCCCTTTCTTTCCTTTCCAAGCATCTTGCGTGTAGAGTGTGAGGAGCTGTTTTATCCTATAGCCTCGTTGCTCGAGGATCCGGCGTATTGCTTCGCCCAGTATTATCTCGCCGCGGAGCCTGCCTATGTGTTGGAGGCCGGACACACTGAGCCCGCCGTTAAATACATAGAAGTCTTTCTTGCCTCGTTTTTCGAGCTCCGATGCAATCTTATCGGCTAGTTCATCGATCCAGTGCCTCCTACCCATCCAGATACACCCGCGCCAATATGATCAAATTTCTTCGGGGACGATAGATGTGGAGGAACCGGTATATTAAGGAGGATCATAAACTTATCGGATACCTTGGCATGCGTGCATGGTGAGCGTTGAATTGGCCTTGAGCCCCGGAGTCTATTTGAGGATGACTAGACCTGTAAACTCGGCGATGATAGGGTTTGCCGTGCTGGTAGGGTCGACTATCGCCGCTGGATGTATTTCATGTATCAATGTTTACAAGCTTATTGCAGGATGGCTTACAGGCTTCGCCATATCATCGTATTCCATGCTCACCAACGATATTTTCGATGTGGAAATCGATAGAATAAATCAGCCCAACCGTCCACTCCCCAGCGGCCGAGCCAGTGTGAAAGGTGCGTGGATAACCGCGGGTATTATGGCGTTTATAGGATTAGCGGCGGCTGCATATATCGGGTTGATACCCTTCACAGTAGCGTTTACCGCTTTGATAGCCGCTCATTTCTACAACTGGCGCGCAAAAAGAACGGGGTTGCCGGGTAACATGATAGTAGCCTATAGCGTCGCTTTGCCCATACTCTATGGGGCATTACTAGTCCAGGTCGTTGATGCAAGGATAACCATATACTGGTCTATGGTGTTTTTATCAGCGCTTGCCAGAGAAGTAGTAAAGGGTATAGCCGACATAGAGGGAGATAGTATTGCAGGGGTTTCAACAGTCGCTGTCTCCGAGGGTGCTGAGCATGCGGCTATGGCGGCCTTCGCGCTTTACATGACCGCCGTTGCTTTGAGTTCTATTCCCTTAGTATATCACTGGGTTAGACCGTTATGGTATGGTATACCAGTGGCGTTTACCGATGCTATATTCGTATATTCATCTCTCAGATTACTACGAAGCCCAGATAGAGAAACAGCTTTGTGGCAAAAGAAGATGGCGTTGCTTGCCATGTTACTAGGTCTTATAGGGTTTATGGGGGGAGGGAGACTTTGAAAGAGGAGAAACAGAGAATACGACTCGTGATATGGGAAGCCATGGAGAAACGGGGCATCGCAAGATTTCCACGACCAGTCAAGGGTAGAATTCCAAATTTCGCCGGGGCTGAGACGGCTGCAGGACTACTTGTCAACACTAGGGTTTGGAAGTCCTCATCCGTCTTGAAGATCAACCCTGATTCTCCTCAACGACCAGTGAGACAGCGTGCACTTGAAGAGGGAAAACTCCTAATAATGCCCACTCCCCGGCTTAAGAGCGGGTTCATAATATTGGACCCCTCTCTTATCCCCCAGCGTTATTATAAGGATGCATCCACTATCCGTGGGGCTTTTAGGCTCGGTAAGATTGTTCCGGCAGATGATTTACCGAATACTGTCTCGCATGTAGATTTGATAGTTGAGGGGAGCGTGGCTGTCGACAGGGAGGGTGGAAGACTTGGTAAAGGTGAGGGATACGGAGACAAAGAATACGCCAGCCTCCACAACATTGGACTAGTAGATAGATGTACACCGATAGCCACCACGGTTCACGATATACAGGTTTGGAAAGAACCCCTTCCACAGGAGCCGCATGATGCTAAGGTTTGGCTTATAGCTACTCCCTCGAGGCTTATTGTGACACGGTATGGCGAGGAAAAGTCATCTGAATGCGGCATAGGGCTAGTCTAGTCTACCCGCATGGAAAACGGTTACCTGGAAAAGTCTAGACATGCTTCGCCTGGAGCCCTACATGGAGACGCGTCTATAACTACACGTATCTTTTGTACATCACACTTGTAGACTGCAATGCAATAGTATCGTCTCCTTTTGAGTGCTTCCAAGCGTGCCGGTGAACCGCACATTTGAGGATGGGTCACAGTTAGTAGCTCCGGGGATACGTATGGCTTATCCGAAGCAGTGATCATGCAAGGGATCGGCTCTCGTAATATGTTATGCCCGAGGAGGCGTGCGGCTTCGCTAGAGGTTGGATTCTTGTAAACTCTCTCCCTTGGGCCGGTATCTAGGATTCTCCCCTCACGGAGGAGATGCACATAATCGGCTAGTTCTATGGCTTCATCCTGATCGTGGGTCACATGTATAACTGTTAACCCGAGTTCCCCCTGAAGCTGTTTAACCTCCCATCTTAATTCTTCCCTGAGATCCATATCTAGGTTAGAGTAGGGCTCGTCTAACAGGAGGACGTTTGGTTCGACTACTAGGGCTCGTGCTAGTGCTACACGTTGTTTCTCTCCGCCGGATAGGGTATCTGGCTTCCGTCTTAGGGTATGACTTATATGTAAGAGTTTAGCCACCTTTACAGCTTTATCATATGATTCTCCTTCACCCAAACCCCTGGCTAAGAGAGGGAATGCTATGTTCTCCTTAACTGTCAGATGGGGGAACAATAGGGGTTCTTGAAACACTATAGCTACGCCTCGGTCGACCGGTGACAGCTTATCTACCGGTTCTCCATCTATTAGAACACTGCCAGAGTACTGGTCGTCAAGCCCAGCTATTATGCGTAGAAGCGTTGATTTCCCGCTGCCCGAGGGGCCGAGTATCACATTATAGGTTGAACTTGGGAATTCTAGGGAAACATCAAAGACTCCTCGTCCCCCCGGGTATGCGCGGGTTATTTTGCGTAGCTCTACTTTCGAGCCCAAATTCTCTCACCGACCTTATCTACTAGATAGACAGCGATCAACGTAGCTATTAGTAGTAATGTAGCTGCAGCGTATGCCTCCCCAAACATTCGATGGCTCCTATATATGTAGGGTACTATTCCTAGGGTTACCGTGTTCTTGGTTCGCAAAACCATCGTCGCCCCAAATTCGCCCAGGCTAACAGCCACAGCCAGAGACGCGGCAGTTGCATAGGATGGCATCGCGAGAGGGATAACCACTCTTATCAAGGTACCCAACGGTGTTTCCCCCATGGACTCGGCCGCCTCGATATATCCTCTTTGTACTCTTTTTATCCCCACCCGCAACGCGTTCGCTGCAAGTGGATACGCTGCAAAACTATGAGCTATCACTATGGCTACCCAGCTAGGTATTATCGGGAGAAGTGTCCTAGCTAGACCGAAACCCATAGTCACGGGGCTTACCGCTAATAGTGCTGTTGCTACGATTTCCTGTATTCTACCCAGTGACAAAGCTGATATCGTTGCTATCAATATGACGAGGATCAACGTGGAAAGCGCGAAATAGCCACTGTTCACGAGTACTCGTGCAGGTGTGAAGCCAAGACTTCCCTTTACACTTGTGGAAAAGAGGTTTAGGTAGTTTTCTATTCCGACGCCATGTGTGGTCTCCAAGCTCTTATAGAGGAGCCCTAGTAGAGGCGATACGATATAGAGTGTCAATAATGCCAAGTAAGCTCGAAGTAAATAGGGGGCTCGAGGGGGGCTTGGAGGTGCGCCGGCGGGTGCTGCGGCCGGCAGGGCTGCACGGCCTACGGTCAGTATAAACAATAAGAGCAATGTGAACTGAAGGAAGGCTATGGATGATGCTACGTCCCAGCGTAGCATGGTATAGTTGTAGTATATGAGTACCTCCAAGGTAGAATAGGCTGGCCCGCCTAGGGTGAGGGGTATAGCAAAACTTGTGAAGCAGTAGATAAAGGCTATTATCCAGGCGTATACTGCCGCCCTCGAAGCTTGTGGTAGTATGACACGTTTTATGACGTATCTATTGTATAGTCCGCCGTTCGCTTTTATGAGATCCCAGTATCCCGGCGGCATCGAGGAGAACGCCGAGTATCCCATTAGAGCTGCTAGGGGTGCATTATAGAATACGTGAGCCGCTATTATGGCCCAGAACCCTTCTCCTAACACTTGTAGGGGAGGCAATATCTGGGAGACTATACCGTTCATCCCGTAAAGAGCTGTAAATCCCATGACGACGGTCATGGGGGGAGCCATGAAAGCGGTTGTATAAAGTAATCTGAAGGGACGGCTACGGCGGGGGCCTTCTAAGGCTAGAGCCAGGCCTGCTGGCATGCCTATTATGAGTGAAAGTGTGGCGGATAGTACTGCTTGTTCTAGTGTGAAACTAAGCGCGCCGAGAAGTAGTCGTGTATTGATATCGACGTGGAACGGATTCGTTAGGAAGTCTTTGAAGCCGAGGATGGCCGGCGTATAGAAAAAGAGAGCCACCGTTGTCGCAGTGGCTATGCTAGCCTTGACCTCCAACCGCCGCCAGCCAGGTGTCGATCCAGTTGTCAACGTTTGTAGCTACCTCCTCTGTGGTTAGGTATTGGTTTGCCAGTTCGACTTGTGAGGGGTTGATTGCGTACTGGTAGTCTTTGGGTAGTTGTACCTGGGTGTTCGCGGGATACATCCAGTTATTTAGTGGTATATACTTTTGCACACTGGGACTTAGGAACCAGTCGATAAACCTCTTCGCACATTCCTTGTGAGGGGCGTCTTTGAGCAAGGCTATGCCCTCTACCTGCAACCATGCTACTTGTTTACCGTTATACCATACGAGTGCCGCTTTGTACTTGGTGTCGTTGTAGAAGTGATATGAGTATGCCGGGTCTGTGCCGTAGCTCACGACTATGGGGTAGGGGTCGGGGAAAAGGCTGTAGGCGTCGCCCCAGCTTTCCACTACTCTAGGGTGTCCTTGTCGCCACCATTGTGTCCAGTCTCCTAGTTCATAATGTTGGTATACTGCTATTTGCCAAAGCAGGAATGACAGTCCTGTACTGCTGGTCTGCGGGTTTTCAGTGACTAGTAGATCAACGAGTCTTTTCTCCTCGCCGTTTATGAGTACTGTTCTTGTTAGTAGATCTTGGAAGGTGAGGTTTGACATGAGATTGTCTGGTATTTTTGTTGAGTCGTATACTAGTGCTATTAGACCGTAATCGTAGGGTATAGCGTATCCTTCCGGGTCTAGAGCTTGTATTAGTTCCGGGTTGATCTGGTCTATATTTGAGGGCGTATACTTTTCTAGTACACCTTTCTCCTTGGCTTTGTGAACGAGAATGTTGTCTAGTCCTATTATTATGTCTGGAGGCTCTTGTCCGGTCTGTATGTCTAATAGGGCCCTGTTCAATGCTGTCCCCGCGTCGCTAAAGTTTACTACGTTGACCTTGATCCCTGTGTCTCTTTCGAAAGCACCGAATACCGCGTCCCATACAGCTTCTGGGTTGTCGCCCCATTGTAGGAGGCTTTCATATGTGTATATTGTTATGGAATCACATTCTATGCCTTCCCCTGCACCACCGCTTTTTCCTCCAGTAGTAGCATATAGGGCATATGCTATTGTAGCTAGGATAAGCACGATTATCGTTAGGGCTATTGTTCTCTGCCAGGGCTTCATGATGCCCACCCACCCGGATGTTACCACTCATAAGTGGTAATAAACGTTGTCTATATGCACTCACACAAATATAAACACCTTCAACACCACAAGATTATAGGATGCCAACGTGGGGCAACCCAAAAGCCCACGGAGGTCTTGATCGGCCTTGAGTAGCGTATTAAAAACAGTTATCAAGACACCCAAAGTTACAGTACGATACCCCGACGCCCGCGTATTCCAGCAAATAGTAAACACATTATCAGAGGTTCTAGACGATGCCAGATTTGTATTTACCCCGGAGGGGGTCGAAGCATTCGGTTTTGACCCGGCAAAGACCACCTTCATAGAAGTATTCATACCCGCATCCACGTTCCTCGAATACACCCTCTCAACAGAAGGTGAAAAAGCGGAGGTAACCCTACAACTAGGAAAACTTAAAACCTACCTGAAAAGAGGTCGGAGGGGAGATCCCGTACTTCTAGTGGCAGATGAAGAGAACATATTCCTAGAAATAGAGGGAACCACGATAAAGAGGTATGTCTTCCATCAACCGATCTTACCACCTCTGGAAGAGAGCGAAGTAGAACTGGTCAAAAAGGGTATGCCCTACGACGCCAAAATCGTGTTTTACGCCGAAGTATGGAGGCGTGTCCTACGAGATGCTGCAGCTATCTCAGACACACTTGCAATAGAAGCTAGAGAAGATCAATTCACGCTAACCGCGTCTGCTGAAGAGTATGGAGCTGGCAAAATGCAGGTGAAGCTTGGACTCGAAAACACGTCAGTAATAGAGGTTGAAATCAAAAACGATGCATCCTCACGCTACGAACTCCAAATGCTTGACAAGACACAGACACCAGCCAAAATAGCCGATATCATGGAGCTCGCCATAAAGGATCGTGGCCCTATCGAGCTAGTATTCCGGTCATCTGACAATACGAAAATACGGTTCATCGGAACCCCATTCCTAGAATTCTAAACACCGAGAGAACGCGACAAAATCTTTAACAACCCGCATGTAATATTTCATACCTACGGCCTCCCAGCATGGGAAGGTGAAGCCGGGTCGTCTAGCGGCCAAGGATGCGGGGCTCTGGCCCAGCCTCCCCCCTTCAGGGGCGTTGGGGGGAACCCCCGTGACCGGGGTTCGAATCCCCGCCCGGCTACCATCTCCCCTTACCCGGTAGGCCCCGGCCTACCATCCGCACGTATTCCCAGCTTGATTTGGTGATTTAGAGCCTCTATTCGTGGAAAAGTATGAGTTTGGGGGTCGGAGAGGTCCTCCATACCTCACTCCCAATTACGGGTCGGCCTACCTCGATATCGTCAATCCCCCAGTTATACCACATGGGTGCTCCGGGCTGAATTTATATTATGGCAACCTCACTTCCACAGTATCTCCTAGGAGAGCATAGGCAGAAACGCTATTGACAACGAGTAAGCCTGTGAAGGGTGCCCTAGAATTGGTCTTCGAAGGATTGATAGCGTCATTGAATAGTTTGACCTTGTTGCTCAGTAGTATGAATACTCATGCATTACTCCTCTTCCTAATAGCAGTCTTACTTTACATAGCAAGCACTTTCGCATGGGCCTTCAGGTGGTGGTACCTATTACGGAAAGCCGGCACTAAAGCCTGTTTCAAAACCGTGTACGAGTCCGTCCTAGGCGGTATACTAGTGAATAACTTAACACCATCGCTTAAGGCAGGCGGCGAAGGATTTCGTGTTTTCTGGCTAAGACTCCGCGAAGGTGTGCCAATGGCACGTGGAATTGCAACAACGTTGTATGAACGGTTGTCCGAGGTGCCTCCTGTCGCTGTTCTTGTTGTTATAGGACTTCACTATCTGGGCGTTCCTATAATCCCCGGATTCTTCGACGTAAAGGGTACTACGCGGGAATGGTGGAAAACGCTCAAGGATGATTCAAAGAAGGTTCTCAAAAGACCTGGAGTATTCGTGGTGGCCACCACGATTTCCAGTCTTATATGGCTACAAGATGTTATACGACTCTACCTTATAGCACACGCCGTTGGACTAGACATAAGCATGGGACTGGCGGCCACCCTTTCAGTGTCTTACCTGGTACTCGGCATGATGCCTACCCCTGCAGGAGTCGGATTTGTAGAGGGAGGATTCATAGGCATTCTAATAAAGTTCGGCTATTCCCTGGAATCGACTATAGCTATGGTAACCTTGGAGAGACTGGTCTCGACAGTTCTACCCAGCGTGATCGGGGCACTCTTGGTTGCGGTGAATGCTAAAAATATGGGACTTTCACTTAGAGAGGTCTTGAGAGAATCTAGGGTATCCAGCACGGGGGCTAGTGGACAGTAAAGAAATCGAGGTGCCATTTATTGGAGACAATACGGGTACTGCTGGCGACAGATTGGTATCTGCCAAGGCGAGGAGGTGTTGAGCATGCCGTTCACGATCTTGCCCGAGCCTTATATGAAGCGGGGCATGACGTGGTTGTCGTAAGTCACCAGAACACAATACTCCCAGATCCTCCTTTGGTCGATGAAAAAGATGGTTTCCCGGTTGTGCGTTTCAAGGTTCCACTCAGGCCTGGGGACTATACTATAA
>WAOQ01000017.1 GCA_015521205.1 Desulfurococcales archaeon | reverse complement strand
GCCTTAGCCTCCTGAATAGGCTTTAGACGCGGGGACTCCCCGAGGATACTCCTCGGGATAGTTACGCTAGCTATGATAATATAATGTATACAATGGGCTAAATATGTTTCTAGTTATGTTTCCTATCTAACTGTCTATGTGCGAGGTATAAACCAGATTGCTTGAAAGGATGTAGTGGTGGACCGGCCGGGATTTGAACCCGGGGCCTCTCGGGTGCAAGCCGAGCGCTCTTCCAGGCTGAGCTACCGGCCCATACCGTTTATCCTATTTGTATGGTGACCCGTTGGTTGAGTGTAATTTAGATTTATCCCCGTTGATCCTACCCCTTATATCTGTTTTGAACCATTACTTCTTATGGAACATATGGAGAACGGGGTGTGCCGGGAGTCTTGGATATTCTAGATAGTATTTTGGAGAGAGCCTTGAAGTCTAGCGTGTTCACGGATAGGAATGTCCTCTTGCCTGATTATGTGCCACCGGTACTGCATCATAGGGATGAACAGATCAAGAGGCTTGGGATGATAGTTGCACCCGCTTTGAGGGGTGAGAGACCTAGTAACGTGTTTATTTATGGGCTTACTGGTACTGGTAAGACTGCTGTTACAAGGTATGTTATGGATAGGGTGTTCCAGCATAGTCAGCGTATAGGCGCGTCGTTCAAGTATATCTATGTTAATACGAGGCATCGAGATACACCATATAGGGTTCTTGCTGATATAGGGGAAGGGATCGGATTGAAGGTTCCTTTTACTGGTCTTTCTACAGGCGAGGTTTTCTCAAGGATCGTGAAGCGTTTAAACCAGATGAGGGACATGGTTGTCATCGTTGTTCTCGACGAAATAGATTTTCTTGTTAAGAGGCATGGTGATGACGTCCTTTATAAATTAGTGAGAATCAACGAGGAATTAAAATCATCAAAGCTTTCAATAGTGGGGATTACCAACAGTGTTTACTTCATAGACGCCCTTGACGCAAGAATACGGAGTAGTCTAGGAGAAGAGGAAATGGTATTCCCACCATATACCGCGGGACAACTACGAGACATATTGAACGAGCGGGCGAAACTGGCGTTTAAGCCAGGTGTTCTTGATGATGATGTTATACCATATTGTGCAGCTCTAGCTGCAAGAGATCACGGTGATGCTAGAAGGGCCTTGGATTTGTTGAGGGTTGCCGGCGAGATCGCTGACAGAAATGGTGATACACGCGTCACAATATCTCACGTGGACATGGCTGTCAGGGAGATCGAAAGGAACCGTGTTGCCGAGGTTGTTCGTGGACTTCCCTTACATGCTAAGCTGGTATTGTTAGCTGTTGCAGCATCCACTGTTGGTGGTAGGAGGATGAGTACTACAGGCGAGGTTTATGATCATTATAAAGGGCTGGTTAGGAGGATAGGGTTGTCTCCAGTAACTATGAGAAGGGTGAGCGATATACTTTCTGAACTAGATATGCTCGGGTTGATAACAGCTAGGATAGTAAGTCGTGGAAGATATGGTAAAACACGAATGGTTCTTCTTGAGACTGATGTCAAGGCCCTGTTAACTGCATCTAGAGAGGATCCCATGATCGATGATAGTGGGATAGTTGAACTTCTTGCTAGGGAGTTGGGTGTAACGATGTGACTCTTGTAGCTGGGTGCGATGACGGTTTCGTTGATAAAAGCAGACAATATACTGTAGTAGCCTGTGTTTTTTATGACGAGCGCTTACCACGGTATGTAAGATTGGGCCTAGTAAGGATAGACGGACTCGATGTAACCTCGATTCTCGCTGCACTGTTAGGTTTGGATGTCGATGTCGTTTTTCTGGATACACTAATCTATGCAGGGTTTAACATAGTCTCTATTCCAGGATTAAAGAAACTGATTGGAAGCAAAGTAATAGCGTTTTACCCGTACAAACCTTCATATGAGAGGCTGGCAGAACCGATAAGAAAGCATCTTTCAAATGCTAGGTTAAGGTTGAGGCTTCTAAGCCAGCTGGAATGGTTTCGTGAAGTGGAAACTGGGCGTGGGACAGTTTATTCGGTAGATAGTTTCCGGGGTCCCCTCGAAGTTAGGAGCTGGATTGAAAGGTATCAGTTTTTTTCTAGAATTCCGGAGCCGCTTCGAGTAGCCCATATGGTTGCTTCACAGTCATCCATGATGTTTCTTCGTAGAAAAGTGGTTGAATAAGCATATATTTGTCTATGAAAAACAATAGAATATCGTAAAAACATGATGGTCGGAGACTAGTATATGGTTCTCCGGTTTTCATAAGAATGGAGGTGTAAAGCAAAATGATAACCATAATTGGATCTGGTAAGGTCGGCACATCAGCCGCGCTCTTCATGGCGCTCAAGAAGCTAGACGATATCCTTCTACTAGATATTAGGGAGGGAGTACCACAGGGTGAGGCATTAGATCTTTCTCACGCGATGTCTATACTAGGCATTAACGTCAACATAACTGGGAGCACGAACTTTGAGGACATGAAGGGTAGCGATCTCGTAGTAGTAACTGCCGGGTTCCCCCGAAAACCTGGTATGACTAGAGAGGAACTCGTAGGGAAAAACGCTGGTGTGATAGTCGACATTGCCGAGAAGATCAAGAAGTATGCACCTGATGCTATAGTAATGCTGACGACGAACCCGTTGGATGCCATGGCCTACTTGATGTACAAGAGACTCGGCTGGGATAGATCTAGGGTGATAGGTTTTAGTGGTGTACTCGACTCAGGTAGACTAGCATACTATGCCAGCAGGAAACTTGGTGTAAGCCCCGCCAGTATAGTTCCTATAGTGCTAGGTATGCATGGAAAGCAGATGTTCCCCGTACCGAGACTATCAACCGTAGGTGGCGCGCCCCTAACAATGATGCTCTCCAAAGAGGAGATAGACAAGGTGGTAGAGGAGACTATTAAAGCAGGTGCAACTATTACCAACCTAAGAGGATACAGCAGCAACTTCGGCCCAGGATCAGGGTTGGCTGTAATGGCCGAGAGCGTACTCAAGGATCAAAAATCGATGTTCCTAGCGAGCGTATATTTAGACGGCGAGTATGGAATCTCAGACGTATTTGCAGGCGTACCAGTTATACTTGGTAGAAACGGCGTTGAGAGGATAATCGAGTTACCATTAAACGACGAGGAAAAGGCAGGATTCCTGGAGAGTGTTGAGGCTATACGGGCTAACATAGCTCAGATACCCAAGGAATACCTCGGGTAATCCTTCTTTTACCTTTCTTTTTAGTCGTAATCTTCGACAGGCTCTAGATCCAAATATTTCCTTGCAAGTTCATCGATTTCATGGTAATCTGCTTCTCTATAGTGTATTCTCCGGAGCTCTGCAATCCTTGAACAGGCATCCTCAATTTTTTTCAGTGGCATATAGACAACGCCATCACTTGTTTCTACGAACACTGCTATGCGTTTGCGTCTAACATCGCTGACTACGTGTATACAAGGAAGTTCATCGCATTCAAACTGTTTATCGAATTTTCCAGGCATCGTTCTCACCATTACCCATGATCGACAATGAGGTATTCTTAATTTGTACTACTCCAAAATCTCGAAATCTCGTCTTGTGGGACATTCGCGATGCATTCACCAGTATCTTCGATTATTAGGGGGCATTCTCCTTGTGCTTCAACCTTGCCGATGACCGCATAATCATAGTCTTCCAATATCTCGTCAAGCATATTAAGCGAGTCAGGAGCTATCGTGGCTATCACGGTTCCACTGGATATTAGTCTCGCCCAATCTATGTTTAGAGCACGTGATATTTCAAGAGTTTCAGATCGTATGATAAAACGTTTCATCTCTACACGTAGGGTGGTGTCTGACGATAAGGCCATTTCGAGTAGCCCGCCTATTAAACCGCCTTCTGTAGGGTCATGCATTGAATGGATCCCCTCTAGACCTGCTAACCGTAACGCCGGATCTATAACTGAGAGATAGTTGATGAATTGTGAAGCACGTACAATAATATCGCGTTTGACACCAAGTTCTAGAAGTTTCTCCCTAAAATCGGTAGCCAGTATATAGGTTCCTTCTAATGCCGCGGGTTTCACCTGAATGACGTAGTCTCCCGGCATCGCCCCACTTGTGGGGATAAATTTGCCTGCCGATGATTCACCTATCACGGTAGTTACTATTATTGGTTTGTTTATACCGGGTGATACCTCGGTATGCCCTCCTACCACACTTATCCCAAGTTTTTTTGCCTCAGCCCCTATCTTGTCTGCAATCGAGCGGATTTCATTCCAGTTGATGTTTTCTGGAAGCAACATAGTTATCAATGCCCATCTAGGCTTTACGCCTGTAACTGCTATATCGTTGGAGGCTACTATCATTGATAGCCTAGCTGATCCAACACTAGCTTCAGTTATAGGATCGACGTGTACCGCCATTATGCTGGGTCCAACCCGTATTATGGCAGCGTCTTCCCCTATTCTGGGCCCGACGATGACTGCTTCATCATCTGCACCTTTCATGAGTTCTAGCATTTCGCTGAGAAGGTTTAATGGAAGTTTACCCACCTTTAGTTGAACCATGCCTTATCCCCTGTACGGATTATCTTGTTTTTACTACTAGGGCGTTTTGATAGTTTCTATATCATGATTGCAAGGTTTAATACCCCCGGCTCTAAAGGAGGGTTCTGGTCTCTATGTACTAGAAAGGTGCGGCGAGGCTGGTGGTGTGCTTCATTTGAGTTACCACGAGAATAAGATGGGAGAAACCAAGAAGGTTGGTGAACTTCGAGAGGATCTTGATAATGTTAATGTAAAGGTTAGGGTTATTGAGACTCGGGAAGAGCGAACTGTTCAAACCCGGCGTGGCGAGTGGACGATAAGTGAGGCCATGGTCGGGGATGAAACTGGAAGAGTGAAGCTTACCCTTTGGGGTCGACATGCCGGGACTTTGAAGGAGGGAGAAGCCATAGAGGTTAAGGGTGCTTGGACTACAAGTTACAGGGGCGATGTACAGCTTAATGTTGGTCAAAGAGGAGAAATAGAGCGTATCCCGGATGAGGAGGTTCCGTCTACTGAGGAGATCCCGGAGGATATCCCGAAAAGTAGTGGTTCAGGATATGGTTATCGTAGAAGCTCGGGTTATCGTCGTTCTGGGAGCAATAGATATCGTGGTAGAAGGTATTAGGACGTTTATCTCGGATAAACCTTCCCCGAAACCTCTTTTCTTTTTAGATATATCATGTTTTATACCGTAATGTTGTTAATAGATGTACCCTTAACCGTATTCTTTAACCAACAGTGGATGCGTAGGGGATGGACGTGTATAGATTTATGGAAAGGCTCCACCCGGTCGATGAAGCAGTTTCACTCGTATACAGCGTATTAAGGAGGCTAGTCGTAGTAGAAGAGTCCGGTATAAACGAGTCATTAGGACGGTATATTGCAGCTGATATCTATTCTTCACAGGATATTCCACCCTATAATAAGAGTGTTCTGGATGGCTGTGCTGCACGCTCAGTAGACGTTGGAGGCGCTTCTCCAGAGTCTCCCGCATTCTTGATTAAAAAGGGCGCGATCCCGGTCGATAGAGACATAGAGTATCTTCTCCGACCGGGAGAATGTGTTGAGGTAGCTACGGGCTCTAAACTACCGGTTAATGCTGATGTCGTTATACCCGCAGAATATATTTCGGTTAGAGGAAACGAAGTCATAGTGACGAAAGGGTTCGGTAGCGGGTACGGTGTTGCCACCCGTGGAGAGGATCTCAAGCAAGGCACCAATATAGCTTCCATCGGCGATAGGATAGACGATTTCCACATAGGATTGCTAGCCACACTAGGATATTCAAAGATAAAGGTTTGGAAACTACCAAGAGCATGTATTTTCTCGACGGGAGACGAATTAGTAGAACCAGGCTCGGAGAAAGACCCGGGAAAGCTATATGCTTCTACAGCACGACTTGTAAAGGCTCTCCTTGAAAAACTCGGATTCAAGGTAGAATACCACGGGTTAGTCGGAGATTCTAGAACAGAGGTTATGAGGAAATTTGAGTTCCTACTTTCAAGATGTCCCATTGTTATTTCGACTGGAGGTACGAGCGTGGGTAAGAAGGATCTAGTCATACGGGTTGTCAAAGAGAAATTTTCGGATAAAGGTTTCCTACACGGTATAGCGCTTACCCCCGGCCGCCCCATGGGTATAGGGATAACGAGTTATGATGGAAAAGACAGGTTAATTCTCTCTCTTAGCGGGATGCCGGTCGCAGCGTATACTGAAATTATAGCCGTCGTGGAGCCAGCCCTCTCCAAAGTTTTGGGTAGAAATAGGAGAATTTTCAGGGAGTTCCAAGGCGTATTAGAGAGGAAGCTCGTCTCGAGACCCGGCATGACAAACTATGTACGTGCCAGGACACGCATAGTCGACGGTAAGATACTTGTTTCTCCACTACGATTAACTGGTAGTGGCATATTGTCGACGCTATTATACGGTGATTCAATGATAATAGTGCCACCAGATGTCACCGGGTATAACGAAGGCGAAATAGTGAATCTATTATCCACAAGATTGTATGGGTGATGAAGTATGCCCCGCGGAGTCTTTAAACGCTTAGAAGAACCCTCAAAGGCTATATTGCTAATATCATCTAGACTCTCAGAAATGGTAAGGAAAAACCTCATACAAGAACCTCCGGAGATAACGACTATTGACAACGCCGTAGGACGTGTACTCCTAGAAGACGTTTATGCCCCGTTTTCTCTCCCTTATTATCCACGTTCCCTTGTCGACGGTTGTGCTGTTATTTCAGAGGATGTCGCAACCGCAGGGGAAGATAGTCCTGTCAAGCTAAAGTATGGTGGAAGGGTTAAGATAGGTGAAAAACCGAAACGTAGCCTTTCCAAAGGAGAATGCATAGAAGTAGACACCGGGGCTTGGATACCGTTAGGTGCCGATGGGGTAGTACCTATCGAGCACGTCGATTTGATTGACGAGGATGTGCTTATTTACAAAAGCGTTGGCATAGGACAGAATTTTGCTCTTCCGGCTACCGACGTGGCGGAAGGAGACCTTGTTCTATCACGATACACGCTTCTCGACGCTAGAATGGTGGCAGCTATAGCATCACTCGGAATGAAAACTTTACATGTAACAAGAAAAATACGCGTGGCCGTAGCTTCTACCGGGAACGAGTTGATAGAAGTTTCAGAACCCCTTAGCATGGGGAAAATCTATGATTCCAATAGGCATTATATCATCTCCCGCCTAACACAGCTTGGCTCAGAAGTCATTGATGCAGGCATTATTCCTGACGATCGGGAGGAACTAGAAAATTTCATACAAAAAACACTACCAGATGCGGACATAATAATGCTTAGTGGCGGGACCAGTGCCGGACCCGATGATTTGGTATACCAGGTAGTAGAAGATCTTGGTGTACTACACATACATGGCATAAGGATCAAACCCGGAAAGCCCACGGTGATAGGCGAGATACAGGGCAAACCGTTTTTCGGGTTGCCCGGGAATCCGAGAAGCGCTGCTAATGTACTGGAAAAGATCATTATCCCCGGGTTTAGTAGGGGTGGTATCATACTGGACAAACCTTGTAGGGAAACCGAAGCACGTTTAGCATACACTATTTATGGGACTCCTGGAAGGGCAACTTTCATACCTGTTGCATTATATAATGATGTGGCATACCCATTGGCTCGTGAGAGCTATATGATAGTCTCCCAGGCAAACAGTGATGCCACACTCTTCATCTCCGGCGAAAGACATACTCCGTTACAAGCTGGAAACCAGGTAACAGTGTCGTTCGAGAGGCAACAGGATAGAACAGTAGTTTTGTCGTTTACAGATATAGATTATAGAGAGGTAGAGTTGCCTGTTGAGAAACCCTATAGAATAATATATGTACCATATACTATTGATCTGGGAGAAACTAGATCTGCGGACGAGATGACGCCTTTAGTGTTTTCTCAAGATCAAAAATATGTAGAAACGAGAGCCGTCGATTTAAGTGTAATCGCCGAAAGGAAGTTATTTTTAGTAAGAGATCCGTCATCTAGTTGCTCTAAAATGGCGATCCGCGAGGGGTACATGGAATCTTCTAGGAGCGTAGTCAGTGGAGAGACAAAAGTTCTTCTCACCCCCAGATTCAAAACGTCCCAGATCCTGTTGGAACAGGGATATGTTAACTGCGCTATTTTACCAGAAGAATATTCAACGGGGAAGGTAAGTCAAATGGAAAAAATATACATTAAAAAAGAAAAGGTGTATTTCGGGTATATCAGCCTCTAACCTCTTCTCGACACAACTATAGCTCCTAGGCTTGCCAAAAACGCTAATGTCGCCATGCCGGCAGCCGCGTTAGTCGATGTACTGCTGGGCACGCTCTGCTTGATATCCTCTGCTGTAGACGATAGGCTCTGATTCAATGATGTAATAGCGTCTAAAACCTCGTTCTTGGCACTATCAATATTGCCGCTTAACGTGTTTATGATCTCGCCCTTCGCCGTTTCAATGTTAGAGTTTATCGTCTGAGTGCTGGATTGTATGGAAGCATTAATTCCTCCAAGCCCGGTCTCTATGTCCGTAAGTCTTGCTAGTATTGTTCCGTTCATAGTGTCTAGGACTGCGAGTATATCACCACTCTTAGTGTTGAGGAGCCCTATTATGTCGGCTTTACCGCTGCTAATCATAGTCTCGAGATCACTTGCTGTTGTGTTGATTAGAAGCCCTAGCTGGTTTAACTGGGATAACACTTCACTTGTTAGTCCAGCACTTGCATTGGTTCCATTCGCTATCTCTTGTAGAAGTTCAATGATATAGCCTGGATACACGTTTGCCGCGGTTGATACTAGTACTGTCCCGTTGTCGGCGTAGGCTATATTGAAAGCGTGTTCAACACCAGCTTCGACGTATAACGGTATGTTGATGTATAATGTTGCAGTGCCGTCAGAGCCGCTCATAAACGTGGTTATAACGTTACTGTCTATCAAGAAGAAGAACACTTCGTTAGCAGGAAGACCGGTCGCCATGAAAGTAGCTAATGCTCCCTGCGCTATCTGCTCCGTGCCTATAATGATCTCCGGGACTACCGTGAAAGTGGCAGCTCCAAGATACGTCATATCGAGTGAAGTCGCCGTGACCGCATAGTCTCCCATAGGCAATGCTGGAACTGTAAACACGAACGTAGCCGTACCATTCGCGTCTGTAGTTACATTGGCTAGCGGTGTTCCCGCCACTGCTATAGTAAACGTGGTATTAGCGGGTGCATCAGATATAGTTGCTTCTATAGCATCTCCGACATGCACTAGGGTCTCGTTGAGAGTTAGATTTATCCTCTTTACAAGTACTTGTTTCGCGGCGTTGAACACGAACATCATAGCATCTTCCGTCCAGTAATAAGTATCGGTCCACTCCTCTGGGGCGAGGGAAGCCATCAGGATCCACACGCTTCCATAGCTAGTGTACTTTACTCCTACACCACCAGCGATAGTGCCGGTAGAATCAGTTGAGACGGTTGCTAGTAATTCACCGCTGAAGTCATCGAATGCCAGCCAGTCGGCTGCAGTATCCCATACTATCCCGACAACGTCTCCAGGCCCGTACCCATCAAATATCGGGCTTGACTGTAGGATCCCATAGTAAACGGCGCCGGTGCCCCAGCCGGTGACTAGTGTACCCGGATCCCCTAGATACTCGTGTAGCATCCTTATACCGTATCCGAAATCGGGGTCTCCTTCAACATACCAGTTGCCGAGCCACACTACACTCATTTGTTGTGATTCTATCGCGTCCAGCATGGCGAAGAACTGGTCTTCGGTGGGCATAGGTGCGGCATAGTATCCTGATACTATTGCACCCCAGAAGAACCCTGAGGCTATAGCGTCGGTGAACTCGTCTATACTGTTGAAGTCTTCTACGTATATCTCCGGGTCGAATGATGTTATGAGTGATTTTAGTTCACCATTGAAGTCGTATAGTATAGCAAGTCTTGGCGCCTCCTCTAGAGCGAAGGACACCGTGGTGGTCTCGTTCACGTTTATAGTGACATTTGCCGTTGCACTCTTGTATCCTGGCGCAGATACGAATACTGTATAGTTACCTGCAGGTAGCCAAGTGGTGAATGTACCATTCTCATCGGTTGTCAGAGTGAAGGGTGCACCTGAGATGGCCACGGTAGCTCCTGCTATTGGGTTTCCAGCCGTGTCCGTGACGGCGCCAGCTATGTATCCATAGGGTAGTCTTTCTAGGCTAACGTTGACTACTGTATAGTTCGTCTTTCCGAATTCGGGTGTGCCCGTTATCGATGTTCTCGCGGATTTTAGCATGGACAGCGCTGTTGCTATCGCTTCTGGACTGGTTACCAGAGAAGACATGGTATATGTTAGGTTTACAGCATTGAACAGTACCGTCGCTGTGTTGTTCGAGTACATTCCATCAATTCCTGGTTCTAGGTATTGCATCCAGTCACTCTCGGCCCAGCTGGCTAGGAATATCCACGCGTTACCAGCTGGCGTCATGAACGCCGCTATACCTGTGCCGGCTTCCCCGGCAGAGTCGTCTGTTATGTTGGCCAGGTATAATGGCATTGCGAAGTCGTCGTCATAGAAGTAGAATGCTATATAATCTGCATAATCGCTATTGGCTAGGTCTGCAAGGTAGAACCAGCTGTCATTGTCTGGTACTACACCATTGAATATTGGGTGAGTGGGATCTAGCATGGTTACCTTAACATAATCTGGAGTTGGCCAACCGTATATGTAGTCGTCAGGTGCAGGGTAACCATAAGATTCTATTTCGTCGTCATAATAGTAGAGGCCTTTTCCTCCCGTAGCACCACTATATGGGGTATCTAGGAAGACTATTTCTGTACCCGAAAGCTCCGCCAAGCCTATAATTGCTAGTACCGTGGTGTTGTCGGGCGTGGATTCGTCAGCGTACCAGTGGTCTATTACTAGTACCTTAGGCATTACTGTGCCGTTGGACCAGTCGTTAATCAAGGTGTCAGAGTCGTTGTAGGTGACTATTAGATCGCTTGGTATTCCATAGCTTTCTAGGATGGTGGGTATGTGGCCATATGCGTCTCCTAGGACTACGATGCTACCTGCGAAAGTTGTTAGAGTGAAGTTTACAATAGTAGTAGTGTTAGGTAGTACCATTATTCCGCTCACGTTTTGAGGCAGGTATCCAGGTGCTGATGCGATTACATCGTATATGTCGGCAGGTAAGGATAACTCGTAGTATCCAGATGCATCTGTGAAGGTGACGAATACGTTAGTGGCGCTTACCGCTGCTATTGTAGCGTTTGGTATTGGAGCCGAGGTATTAGAGTCGAACACGTAGCCGGATATTGTGCCGTTGCCAGCTGGTAATAGTTCGAAGAACTCGATGGTGGTCTCATTCTCGTTTATTGTGACGCTCTTTGTCTGATTCTCATATCCTGGGGCTGATACTATGACAGTGTAGGTGCCGGCTGGCATGGTTGCCGTGAAGATGCCGCTGGCGTTGGTTAAGAATGACTGACCGAGTTCTATTATTGTTGCCGTGGCATTCGTTATAGGCATCCCGGTAAGTGCGTCTGTAACTACGCCCACGAGCGTGCCGTTGCCAGCAGTTACATTCACTTCAACCGTTACCGATTGGTATCCCCATGCTTGGAATGTCAGGTGATAGGTTCCGGGGTCAAGTGGTATCTTGAACCCACCGGACTCGTTTACACCAAAGGTTCTGTTTATCTCTTGTACAAATACCGAAGCCCAAACAATGGGTTCACCCGTTTCGGCGTCTGAGACGAATCCTGTAACACCGCTCTTCTTTGCATACGTCATGGCTGTTTCTACAGCATTGTAGGCGTTTATGATGCCCCAGCCGTATCCTATATCTTGTCCGGGATCACCGAAGTCCTCTGCTGTCTGGTTAAGTATGAGGTAAACCAGTTCTGGCAATGAGAATTCCGGTACAGGTGATTGATAGTCTAGTGCACCCATGGCTTGCAGTACTAGTGCGACCGTACCGGTGACGTGAGGTGTCGCCATGCTTGTACCCATCCAGGCTTCATAGCCTCCGCCTGGTACAGAGCTAACTATATCTACTCCTGGCGCTGAGAAGTCTGGTTTCATATAGGTGCTCGGGTAGCCCCCGAAGAATGGCCATGAGGCCGGCGGGCTTGGCCAGTTTACCACCTCTCCACTGCTGAACCATGCTACATTATCAGTCTCGTCTGTTGCTCCTACGCCGAAGACGCCCCAAATGTTTCCAGGGTTGCTAGTGATTCCAGGTCCATCGTTTCCTATTGCTGCTACTGGTATGATCCCAGCTAGCAACATGTTTTCTATAGCCGGGAGCAGGTCATTGTCATAGTATCCTGACGCGCCCCAGCTCATGCTTACGACGTGGGCTGGGAGCCCGGTCGGGTTTCCATCACAGTCGTATGGATCTACTGTCCATTCCATCCCAGCCATTACCTGGGCAAAGCTTCCGCTCCCGCCTGGGAGTACTAGTCCGTGCATTAGTGTTGCTCCTGGTGCTACACCGATTAGTATATCTTCAGTATCGCCTCCCAGTGCTGTTCCGCTGGTATGTGTTCCGTGGCCATCAGTGTCGTGGGGTGTAGAGCATATTGGGTTCCCATCACTGTCCCATTCCATCCATCCGCCTGGGTAGTGTGGATCTGTGGGGTCTAGTGTTAGCATTTTGCCTGCTAGTGCAGGGTGAGTAATATCTACGCCGGTGTCTAGTACGGCTATTCTTACTCCTTCACCAGTGTATCCCATGGCCCAAACGTCGGGCGCATGTATCCTGAAGATTCCCCAGCTTTCCACGCTCTGGTCTGGATTGATTGGTGTCCTCGAGAGCGGTTCTTCAATGGTTATTCTGTAGTTGGGGAATATTCTCTCAACGTTATCGAATGTTGTTAGGAGTAGTATTGTGTTGAAGTCTGCTTTTACTAGTATAGCGTTCATCAGCCAGAAGCTATGGAGTACTTCTCCACCTCTTTGTGTAACGATGCTTTCTATCGGGGCTTGTGTACTTCTCGCGTATTCCTTTAATGTGGAGACTACCATGTCGTGTGTTTTTCCGATAAGCATGTATTTCGGTACATCCTTTAGTTTGACTATGACTTCGTATTTTTGGCTTGGGTTCTTCACCATTTCTGCGAGTCTGGGGTCTATTTTACTCCAGTTATATGGACTGTTGGCGTGTACTGCTAGTGGTGAGAAGACCGTAGCTATGAAGAAGGTCAGTAGGAATAGGGCTATTATCTTGTTCCCCATATTCATGATTTATCACCTTAAAAGGTACGATTGGGGTCACTGTTTACCTAGAGAAGTTATCACATTTAAATGTATATCATAAAAACCAGGCGTTAAACCCTCAACTAAAAACATGGACAATCGCGATTGTGGGTGGTGGGCCCGCGGGGACTTGAACCCCGGACCTCCGCCTATCCCAGGGCCCCTATTAAGGGCTTGTGGACCCTGGGCCCTTGTAAGGGCGGCGTCCTAACCAGGCTAGACGACGGGCCCTCCCCATGTGGTGCGGGGGGTGGGCTTTGAACCCACGCAGGCCTACGCCATCGGGTCCTAAGCCCGACCCCTTTGACCAGGCTCGGGCACCCCCGCATACCGTTCGGGGGTCTCAAATCGAAGATGTAGATGATTGTTCGCGGGTTTATATTAGTATCCGCTGTCTCTTCTAGAGTTTTTCGTACTTCCTTTCTCCGGTTCTTTTCTTTCTGAGAACACGGTATGTTGGTATGATCCAGTGGGGTCTGTTTGCCTTGACGGCGTCAATCCTTTTTACACTAGTGTTTGTTGGAGCGTCTGTTAGTTTTTGGGGTTCTTGGAGAGCGTCTTTGTATGCGTTAGCCAGGATGGTAGCATATTCTTCTATATTCTCCAGAGGCTCCGATTCTGTGAACTCTATCATGAGAGCTTCAGGGACTGTTAACGGGAAATAAACGGTGGGTGCGTGAACCCCATGGTCGAGTAGATATTTGGAAACATCGTTAGCCGTTACCCCGGTTTCCTTTTTTAGAGGAGATGCGCTAATAACTACTTCATGCTTTCTAGGCCTAGTCTTACTGTAGGGTAGCTCATATCCTTTAGTGCCACGTATTAGTGCTATAAAGTAATTGGTGTTCAAGACGCTTTGCGTTGCAACTTCTTTGAGGCCCTGACTCCCCAGTGATAATATATAGGTATACGCTTTTACCAGTGCTGGAATGTTTCCATAAAATGAGTGCATCCTTCCTATACAATGTCCATCACAGTGATTGCTCCATTTTAACCCATTATCGCCTTGTACTAATCTTGGAGTTGGCAAGTATTTCACAAGTTTCTCTTTTACACATAGAACCCCGGCTCCCGGACCGCCGCCTCCATGGGGGGTGGAAAATGTTTTATGTAAGTTGAGATGGACGACGTCGAAGCCCATGTCTCCTGGGCGGGCTATTCCCAGTATTCCATTCAAATTAGCACCGTCATAGTATAGTAGAGCCCCCGCTTCATGCATAAGGTTAGCTATTTCAACTATGTTCTCCTCGAAAATGCCTAGGGTATTGGGATTAGTTAGCATGAGCCCAGCGGTTCTGTCGCTTAGAACAGTTTTTAGAGCGTCTATATCAACTAGTCCCTCATTATTAGATGGTAATGATATGACCTTGAACCCGGCCATTTTAGCACTGGCTGGGTTGGTTCCGTGTGCGGTGTCTGGGATCAGCATTTCATCACGTCGTTCCCCAAGCTCCTCGTAGAACTTCCTAATTATTAGTGCTCCAGCGAACTCTCCTGATGAACCTGCGGGTAATGTCGAAGTACAGGCATCCATACCGGTGATCTCTGCTAACCACTTGTTTAACTTATAGATTATTGTAAGAAGTCCTTGGAGGTATTCTTCTGGTGTTTGGGGGGGAATATATTCTAGTCTAAGCTTTCTAACCACGCGCTCGTTCAATTTCGGGTTATACTTCATAGTACAGCTTCCCAGAGGGACGGGTCCTAGGTCAACTCCGTAGGCCATTTGTGATAGCCTTGTATAATGTCTGGCTACCTCAACTTCGCTTAGCTGTGGTAGTTCCAAAGGGGTTTTTCTGGCGTATTTTTCATCTATTTCTATATCAATATTAGGTAGCACTATCCCTTCTCGTCCTTGGCTACCTAGCTCGTAGATAAGTGGTTCCCGCCAAGTTGCTTGTTTCCATTTTTTCAACACCCGGTCACCTCCAAGAACGCCTGTATTGCTGTTTCTATGTCTCTTCTTGTATGCATTTCATTGAAGCAGAAGAGTGCATTAAACCAATGATTATTAGGCCATAACCGGGTAGCCGGTGTCGGTCCAAGAAACCCCTGCGATGCTAAGCTTAGAAACGCGTTTTCCCCGTATCCTGGCGCGAACACCGGGAGTTCCCTGAAGTATAGAGAGTTGTTATCCAGCTTTACACATTTATGTTTAGATAACAGTTGACGTCCGAGAAACGTGTTTTTCAATATGATACTTCCTATTCGCTTGAAACCAGTCTTCCCCAATAGTGCCATCTGTACGGCGGCTGCCACCGTGGTTAAGGCTTCGTTTGTAGTTATATTGCTTGTAGCTTTTTCTCTCCGTATGTGTTGTTCGCGAGTTTGTAGAATCATAGTGTAAGCCGGGTTTCCATCTAAATCCTCTGCTAATCCGATTATTCTACCCGGCATCTGTCTAACCAGTCGCCTATCCCATTTAACGGCTATTATCCCTAGCCCGTTTCCACCATAGTTAAGGCCTACACCAAGGGAACGTCCTTCTGCCACTGCTATATGTGCCCCGTATTCGCCCGGTGGCGCGATGATTCCCAATGCCAGGGGTTCGGTTACAGATATTAGAAGAGACCCGCTTTTTTCTACCTCCTGAGAAATCTCCTGAAGCATGTTTTTTTGCCAAACTCTCCCCGTGTGATCAGGGTTTCCGACTATCACGGATGCGTATTCTTTCAAGTTATAATTATCCTCTAATACTTTCTCTGGCGAACTAGCCGTTTCCAGTTCAATGTTTGGACCGTAAAGGTAGGTCTTTAGTACTTGTATATAAGAATCGTAAAGGGGAGTAGCTATTAGGATCTTTTTTCTACGGTTTATGCGTGCGGACATTAGAACTGATTCTGCTAATGCAACAGCACCATCGTAATGTGAGGCGTTAACAACGTCCATATCGAATAAGTCGGAAATCATGCTTTGGTATTCAAAGAAGATTTGTAATAGTCCTTGAGCGATCTCGGGTTGATAGGGCGTGTAACTAGTGTAAAGCTCGGCTCTTCCCAGGATCTCGTCTACTAGCGGGTGTATATAGTGTGGACAAGAGCCCCCAGTAAATATGTTATGGGGAGGGTACCGTTTATCCATGTTAGTCAGGGTTTCAACATGTCGCTCGGCTTCCCAGTAGGGAAGAGGTTCTGGTTGGAGATCGCTGGGTAAAGAGCGTTTTATGATGAGTTCGGATGGTACATCGGCAAAGAGTTCTATGGGGTCCTTGATCCCTATTTTTTCCAACATCTTTTGTATTTCATCAGGTGTAGATGAGGGTATCCATGGATGCGGCAATTCTAGCCACCAGGGGGAGATTGTCATCTTGTTTGTTATTTAGGTATTCCTCGTTATGAGATTCGGTGCCTGGTTAGTTCAGAATAGCGAATGAAGGAAAAAATTAGGGGGATTATCTTATTTCACATACTCTCTTCCAATAATCTCTCTTGCAACTATATACCTCATGATGTTCTGTGCACCTTCGGCTCCCACCAGGTAGGATAGGACGCCGAGCAGTCCACGGTAAACATGGGCTTCCTTTGTATAGGAGTATGCCCCCATAGTCTTCATCAGAGTTTCAAATGCTTCTTTCGACGTTTCTACTGAAGCGATCTTAGATGCTGCCGCATAGAAGTTTAGATCGTGGGGTCTTAATCCTGGTTCTTGCTCTATGAAGATTCTGTCTGCTATCTGGGCTGCCTTGTATACGAGTAGTTTCGCTGATTCTATCTTGACAGCAAGTTCGGCCAGGGGGAAGCTTACGCCCTGGAAGCTAGTTATTGGTCTATCATCGAACATTCTTCTGTTTCGTGCATATTCTATAGCTTGCTCTAAAGCCCATCTGGCTGCTCCTATGTTTGCTGCTGACACAAATATTCTGGCTATAGAAAAACCTTGCATTGCTAGATAAAATCCTTTGTTTTCTTCGCCTATAAGGTATTTCTTATGGATCTCGACATCGTTGAACTCGAGCATTCCAGTCGAGATTCCATGCCGTCCTACTGTGTTAAGTATGGAATATCGGAAGCCTTCTGGTACTTTGCCATCCTTGTTTCCGATAAACGCGAACGCTGATATTCCTCGGTGCCTAGATTCTGGTGTCCCAGTTCTTGTTATTGTAAACCATGAGCCAAGGCTAAGTTGCTCCATAGACTCTCTAACGCCGCTTATGTAGATTTTTTCTCCTGTTATACGGTATAGGTCTCCATCCTTTACTGCTCGGGTCCTGGTTCCGGCTACGTCGCTACCGCCGTGTGGCTCGGTAGAAGCTATCCCGAAGAAGCCCTGGCCACTACCAACTTTAGGAAGTATTTCTTGTTTTACTTCTTCGTTACCGTACTTATAAAGTATGAATGGCCAAGCGTTATTCAGTAGAGTGAAAACCGCTGTGGCAACGGCTGGGTCGGCATAGGCGACCTCTTCGACGGCGAGAGTTGTGAGCAACATGTTTCCGCCTTGTCCACCATATTCTTCGGGCACAGGAATCGCGAAGAGTCCTTGTTCTCCTAGTTTGTGTATTATTTCTGTAGGGATCCTATGTTGTTCATCCATTGTTATCCAGTGAGGTGAAAGTTCTTTGGCAAGAAATTCTCTGACGCTTTCGACGAATAGTTGCTCGTCTTCCGAGAGACGGAAATCCATAGCATTACAACCTCCGAGAACATCATGTTTCCATGATTTTTATCTTCGTTATATACAAATTGTCTTAGCAGTATAAAGTAATGATCTACCGGGTGGTCATCTAGTATGAGTTGTGTATATTATATTGGTGTCACGGGGGTATCATTCGAGGCGGCCCATATCACTAGTTCAGCCGAGTCTGGTGAATACGGTCTTCATGGCCATACGTATAGGGTCGACGTTGAGATTTGTTCGAGCGAACTTAATGATTATCATATGGTAATGGACATAACAGTTTTGAAGAAGATAGTTTCTAAAATAGCGAGGGAATTAGATCATAAATTATTATTGGGAGGGCTGCAGCTAGAAGAAAGAATAGGAGAGTATCCATGCGTTATCTTCGAAGATGTACCCCAAGTAACAATGGAGGCTTTAGCTAGATATTTTGTCGCCAGAATCTCTCAGGAACTAAGGAGTCCTCAATATGAGTTAATTGGAAAAGTTTGCGTGACCGTTTGGCAAGGATTAAACGAATATGCAAAGTATTGTAGTAGTGGAAAAGATAGGGGGTTATCGACGTCTTCTTCCTAGCTTCCTGGCTTCACGTTCAGTTTCCCTTAACATTAGAATGTCTCCAATTCTAACGGCGCCCATAACATTTCTAGTTATGATCCTTCCCTGGTCACGCCCCTCTAAAACACGTACTCTTACCTGTGTAACTTCTCCCGAGACGCCCGTCCGACCTATGATCTGGATCACTTCTGCGGGAAAGCCAAACTCTTCAATGATGTTTGACTTGTTGACCATTACGTGCGCTTCTTCTTTTCTCTCCTCCGACACGTCTACTCACCATTCCATGTCCGCGTTTTCTTCTTATGGGTTGCTACTGGAAAACCGGATTAATATGGATTTCCCAGCAGACTACGCGGGATCGGTGTCAGATAAAGTTTAATTAACAGATTTGGGGACCGCCCAAATGAGATTAAAGTTTGGCATGAAGGGGTGGAGAGTATGCCTAAGGAGCAGGTATGCGCGTTTTGTGGTAAACGGGTAGAGCCAGGAACGGGAATAATGTATGTCACCAGGCGAGGTTCGATATACTGGTTTTGCTCTAGTAAATGTATGAAGAATTACCTAGAGCTACGGCGGAACCCGCGTAAATTGAAGTGGACGAAATCATATACCCGGATGCGGTAGACGAGGGGTGTAGACGATGGCGATCGAGAAAACGTTTGTAATGATAAAGCCTGACGGTGTTTCACGTGGGTTGATTGGGGAAGTTATCTCTAGGTTCGAAAGAAAAGGACTCAAACTAAAAGCGTTAAAGATGGTTCGTTTAACCCGGGAAAAGGCAGAAGAGCTTTACAGTGTTCACAAAGATAAGCCGTTCTTCAATGATCTAGTAGAATTTGTAACTAGCGGTCCAGTGGTTGCCATGATATTAGAGGGGGACAGTGCAATAGATGTTGTTAGGTTGATGATAGGTGCGACTGATGGCAGGAAAGCCGCGCCAGGCACTATTCGCGGTGATTTCGCACTTTCCATACAGAACAATATCGTCCATGCAAGCGACTCAAAAGAGAGTTTTGAAAGGGAACATAAAGTATTCTTCACGGAGAATGATATTCTCTAATATCCTAACTTTTTGATCTTTTCTCGATCAGTTTTTGAACCTTCTTTGCTAATATACCATAGATCGGTCCTTCACCACGCTTTATTTCAAGGATTTCTTTGAGAGTCATTAAGTCGTCAATACTCAACTCATCGACAAATTTTTCTAGTAGTTCACGTACATCATCTTCCGGTATATCAGTGTATAGGATGTCGCCTTCATGTATGTTTCTTCCCACATTGGCTCTACCTTTAATAGAGATAGCCACAGCCATCCCCCGTTTTGCCTCGTTAAGCGTTTGATCTCTATCTCTAATACTCATGATTTCTCCTATGTTTCGCCCGTCACTACGCATAAGCCCGTACCCGGGTTTAATGGTTCCCGAGATAACTTCTACGCCTACTATTGCAGGATTAGTTCGTCTGAACACGTGTTTTGGTAATATACGTATTTTCCCGGGTAGAACTAGTCTAGCCAGCTGTTCCAGTTTCTCTCTACGTTTTTCTTCTTCCAACCATTCTTCATAACTTTCCAGTAGACGGTAAATGACGTTGTCCACAAAGATGGGTATCTTGGCTTTCTTCCCTTCCTCCTCCGCTTCAGGGGTTACTTTCACGTTGAACGCCAGGATCACACCCAAGTACCTGTTCTTCCTTCTTGTTATCTTCGCGTCGATAACATCGTTGCGGGTTACATTTCCTATACCTGCTATGCGGACGGGGATATTCTTTCTTTGTAAGGCTAGTGTTATCGCTTCCAGTGTGCCTAGCGTATCTGCTTTAACTACAAGGCCGTCCTTTTCTGTTCTTACTAGGACTTCTCCTACTTCTTTTGCAACCTTTTCTGCTAGTATTTCAGCTTCTTCCTCGTTTCTTGCTACGTATAACGGTGCTCCAGCTATTACGTTTTCGATATCTGGTGCTGCTATTCTTACTCCGGCGGCAGCGGCGACTTCCCCTACCGCTCTGAAGCCTACTTCATGGCTTTTCATGTCCTGTAAGGGTTTCGGCATTAGTAATGCCCTTACACGAGTTATAACCGGGCCGTCCAATCCTGCAGTAACTATTACGTCTCCTTTCCTGATAATGCCATCATATATTATAACGTCCATGGCTGTTCCTATACCTGTATGCTCTTTTACTTCTAGAACAACACCTTTCGCTGGCCCTTCAACGTATACGAGTCTTTGGGCAAGGTACTGCTGTACCAGTCCAGCTAAAACGGTGAGAAGCTCGGCGATGCCCTCGCCGGTCTTGGCTGATACTGGGACGATGGCGAAGCTTTTCGTGAAGTCTTTGATTTTCGTGAATATATTGGCTGGAAGCCCTAGATCATACATTTGTCCTATAATCTCGAAAACCTTGTTCTCCAAGATCTCCTTAACCCGCGGATCCTGGTCTCTAAGGCTATAGATGAACGGCGTATCAGGGTGTGGTTTCCATCCCGGTATTCTATCAATCTTGTTGGCTGCGATGATAAAAGGAACCTTTCGCTGTCTCAGTATTTCGATAGCCTCATAGGTCTGGTTTTTGAATCCTTCCATTATATCTACAACTAATATTGCAAAGTCAGCCACGCTTCCTCCTCGTTTTCTTAGGTTAGTGAAAAGCTCGTGTCCGGGTGTATCTATAAACAATAACCCGGGGATCTCCAGTTTCACGGGGATGACGCTCCGCAGGGGTTCAGCGATTTTCTCTATAACGTCGGCAGGAACAATGCTAGCCCCTACATGTTGGGTTATCCCGCCAGCCTCCTTTACCGCTACAGCCGTACCTCTAATTTTGTCGAGCAACGTTGTTTTACCGTGGTCTACATGCCCTAGCACTGTAACAATGGGCTGCCTCAATCTTTTCTTTACCGGTTGCTCCATTATATGCCACCACCAAACCTCTAGGATAACACGTTGAAATGGTATGGTATAAGTTTTTGGAATCTCCTGAAGCACGGCCAAGGAGCGTGCTAAATAGTTAAATACGGCCGAATTTACGGTTGAAGGCATACGAGAAGACTGGTTCCCGCGCGAAATAGTGGGAACCGGGGGTGTAATGCGATGCCTATAGATATGGAGAGACCTCCACTTAGGATAGTGATCTCTGATCCACGGGCAGGAGAAAAAATAGTCAAGGTGAAAGTAGTAGGAGGAGACGAAGCGGAGCTTGAACTCAAACCAACAATGATAAAGAAAAAAGATCAGGAAAGGAAAGAACTTCCTATAGCTTTAGTTAATCCTAAACTAGTAAAAGAACTGTCACTTGATGAAATCGGAGTTATGACACTCAGATTTAGGAAGGATGAGAAGAAGATAAACATACCCTTCCGTGTTATAGCGAAAGAAGATATCCCAGAAGATACAGTTAAGATAAACATGGAGCTTTTGGGTGAGGCAGTAGGTGAGCTCGAAGCAGAGGCTGAAGCCTTCAGGGCTAAAGCTTGGCAAATAGCTGTTGACGAGGGCGTTGCAATAAAACTTGCTGGATATAAAATAAAGGATATTATAAACGGCGAGCTTATCGGAATGCCAGGCCTTAAATTCGTAATTACTGGAGGTACCGATGCAACGGGTATACCTATGAGATCAGACTTGCCTGGAGCCACCAGATACAGATTACTCCTTTCAGGGCCGCCGGGCTTCTTGCCACGAGAAAGAGGAGAGCGACGAAGAAAAATGGTTAGAGGCAAAGTTATACCAGACCCCAGGGGTGAACGGAGAAAAACTGCATTAGCGCAGTTGAACGTTGCTATATACTACGGCGATAAGAAGTAAGCGTTTTTCAATCGTTGGTTATCACCCATAACCATTCTACCAAAACGCTTTTTCGAGATATGTGTTCAGCAGGGTAGGCAATACTATATAATGCAGGTATCGCCATACTGATCATTCTTGAGGGGTAGCAGAGATGGCAAAGAGGGTTCAACCGGAGGTAAATATAGGGGTAGTAGGGCATGTAGACCACGGTAAAACAACGTTAGTTCAAGCTTTAACTGGCATATGGACTGCTCGTCATAGTGAGGAGCTAAAACGAGGAATGACAATTAAACTGGGATATGCTGATGGGGACATATGGTTCTGCGAGGAATGTGGCGAACCGGAAGGCTATTCCCCAGAAAAAACATGTCCCTGCGGGGAAGGTGAGCCAAAACTACTACGCCGTGTTTCCTATGTAGACGCTCCTGGCCACGAGATATTAATGGCTACAATGCTTTCTGGCGCGGCACTTATGGATGGCGCTTTGCTGGTTATAGCGGCTAACGAGAAGTGTCCTCAACCGCAGACATACGAACATTTCAAGGCACTTGAGATAATTGGTGTCAAAAACATCATTATCGTACAAAACAAAGTTGATGCGGTAAGCGAAGAGCGTGCAAGAGAGAACTATAAAGAGATAAGGGAATTCGTTAAGGGTACATGGGCTGAAAACGCGCCTATAATCCCTGTAAGTGCGTTGCATAAAGTTAACATTGACGTTCTTCTTATGGCTATGCAAAAGTTAATCCCTACGAAGGAGAGGGACCTCTCCAAAGACCCCTTAATGTATATCGCACGTAGTTTCGACGTAAACAAGCCAGGCACGCCTCCAGAAAAGCTGGTAGGAGGTGTTATAGGAGGTAGCATAATACAAGGGATTTTCAGGATAGGTGACGAGATCGAAATAAGACCCGGTATACGAATACGGAAAGGTGGAAGGATAGTATATGAACCATTAACCACAACTATTGAAAGCCTTAGATTTGGCAATGTTAAAGTTGACGAAGCAAGGCCCGGAGGGCTTGTTGCTATAGGAACAAAACTCGATCCTTCCCTAACTAAGGCCGATAGCCTAGTAGGCAATATGATAGGGAAACCAGGACGATTACCTCCAACTTATACGACAATGCGTGTTGAGTATAAACTTCTCGAACGTGTTGTTGGTGTACGTGAATTAGTAAAGGTAGAACCACTAAAGGCGCGAGAGCCATTAATGTTAACTGTGGGTACAGCTATAACGCTGGGAGTCACAACTCGTGTAAAAAGCGATGAGTTTGAGATCACGTTGAGAAGACCTGTGGTTGGCTGGCCCGGTGCCCGCGTCGCTATAAGCAGACAAGTACACGGGCGTTGGAGACTAGTAGGTTGGGGCGTGATTAAAGACTAGGATCAAATTACGAGCGAATAAATATCCTGGGTGCTCGCACAAAATGATGTCTTCTTTATCCACTGTCCTCGAATCGTGTGAGGGATTCTATCTTATACTTGACACAAGTGTTTTAATGAATATAGGCTCTGGTCGTCCTTCACTGGAAAATTTGTGTGACGCGACTGGAACTCTACCGGTACTTATCATTCCCCGTGCTGTTTTAGCCGAACTAGAAAATCTAACCGCGGAGTCACGCCCGTCGACGAAGCTGAAAGCAATTACTGCACTGAAGGTTTTGCGTGAAACAAAACTATGTAAGGTTGTTTTTCTCAACGAGAGTATAAGCTCACACGCAGATGACGAGGTATTCCTCATAGCTAAGAAGCTAGCTTCAGCAAAGTGTAGAGTAGCAGTAGCAACATCTGATAAAGCGCTACGAAGACGATGTAGAATGATAGGAATACCTACGGTGTTTCTTAGGGAAACACAGCTACGATTCTACTCTGACTACCAATTCTAACATTTAGAACGGTTAGTACGCACAAGATTATATAGGGTTAATAAGGGGAGACTCACACTATCGCGGTTAATATGGCGGCTCATGTAAGAGTGTAGGGGGGTTAAGCGGTTGTATTATGTGTCTCGAGTAAGGAAAGTGATGAAAATACCGCCCCATATGCTGGGAACAGGTGAACCTCTAGAAGATATAGCGCTTAGAATGCTTCGTGAGGACTTTATGGAGGGCGTCGAAAACCACATGTATGCGGATTTGGGTTTGGTAATTGCTGTAGATAACCTTAAGATACTTTCTGATGCCATGATCATCCCAGGGGATCCAAGACTCTACATAGAAGTAGAGTTTGACGCCCTGAGTTTTAAACCAGTCCAAAACGAGGTTATACGTGGCGAAGTAGTCGATGCAAAACAGTTTGGACTTTTCGTTTCCCTAGGACCTGTAGAAGGGCTAGTCCATAAAGCACAGATAATGAGTGAAAAGGTGTTATTTGATCCTACTAGGGGGGCTTTCTATTCTCCAGAAACGAAGAAAATAGTCGAAATAGGAGACATCGTGCGAGCTAGAATCGTGCAAATCTCGACTAGAGGGCCAAAAGGGATAAGGATTGGTTTAACGATGAGGCAGCCATATTTAGGGAAAGAGGAATGGATCGAGGAACATCGTAAACGAGAGGTGAGAGAGGATGAGCAGGAGAACCCGTAGGCCTATTTTTAAAGCATGTAGAAAATGCGGTGGTTTGGTAAAGCTAGACGTCAACGTTTGCCCCTACTGTGGTTCAAATTCGTTTAGCGAAGACTGGAGCGGGATGATAATTATACGAGACCCGGAACACTCGTTAGTTGCATCTATAATTAACAGGAAAGAAAAACCGGGGATATACGCCATAAAAGTAGCTGGAAAGGTAGTATTAAAATGATGATAAACAAGGCAAAATGTCTCAAACTCCCATCTAACATTCGAATAGATTTTGCGATACCACGTGGTACGGTGTTATCAGGGGAGAAGCTAATTTCTTACCTAAAAACCAACTGTAAAAAGACAATTGCGGTCGGAGACGTTGTAACAAAGACCCTCCTAGAGAATATGTTAATCCCTGCACTTGCTATAATAGATGGACATACGAGAAGAGGGATCGAAACAAATACTGTATCGAGCCATTTTGATGAGATATTGAACCTCCATAATCCCCCCGGACTTATAACACAGGAAGCAATTGAAGTTATCTGCGAGAAGCTTAGCTACGGAAAAAACAAAAGAACGCTTATAGTAGTTGACGGAGAAGAAGACATGTTAGCATTACCATCGATCGCATGTAGCCCAATAGGGTATTGCGTCGTCTATGGCGTTCCCGGAGTCGGCGCTGCCGTGATCAAAGTAGGAGAAACTGAACGGTACACGGCATCGTCTCGTATCTTGTCTCTAAAACCCGGCGAATGCGATGATTCCTAATATTCCTTATGGTCAACATTTTAAACGGAAAACTTGATCCCAACTGGAAGGCGAAGCAAGATGGTGAGTCTGTAAAGGTGGCAAGGCTATGAGTGATGGAAAGAAGATCGTGAAGCTCTCAGATACTTCATACGCTGAAGTTGAAAAAGACGAATACAACCCTCTGATAAAACGAAGGAAGATCGTCCTGAAGATACATCATCCTAATGAAGGGACACCTATGAGAATAATGCTAAGGATGACGTTAGCAGAGGCCTTCGGTGTTGACATGGAACGCCTCTATATACGGAATATTTTCACCGAATATGGAAAAGGAGAGTCAACAGCAATCGTACATATTTACGATAATGTAGAACGAGCATTACAATTCGAGCCCAAATTTGTAATCGAACGGAACGGAGGCGTTAAAGGGTTCGAAGAGTAAAGCATGGCGTGGGGTGAACATGCGTGTCCTGGGTTCACAAACTGTATGAATACGATTATGAGAATATGACGATAAAACTGAAAAATAAGAAGTGTCCTCGGTGTGGTAGCATAATGGGATTCCATAAAAAACCAAGGAAGAGGTGGCACTGTGGAAACTGTGGCTACACGGAATTCCTCGATTAACCTCTACACGATTTATCCATCCATACCTCTTCCTTCCAAACCAGTAACCATCCTTGGAATAGAGTCTACTGCTCATACTTTTGGTGTAGGAATAGTTAGAAGCCCGCCCTTTCGTATATTGGCCGACAAAAGATCAAAGTATGTCCCGCCTAGTGGCGGTATAAAGCCCCGGGATGCAGTAGAACATATGGTCAAAAATGCTCCTAAAACACTGGAAGAGGCGCTTCGTGAGGCTGGACTGGAGATAGATGAGATAGATGCCGTAGCAGTTGCCCTGGGACCCGGGCTAGGACCTACTTTACGCGTTGGTGCTACTTTAGGGCGCGCCCTTGCCTCTTACTATAATAAGCCTCTAATCCCGGTCAACCATGCAGTCGCTCATATCGAGATTGGGAAGGTTCTATGTGGTATGAATGATCCTTTGGTAGTATATGTGTCGGGAGGGAATACTACTATCGCGATCACAGGCTATCAAAGATATTTGGTAATAGGGGAAACCATGGATATAGCTTTAGGTAATGCCTTAGATGTTTTTTCGCGTGAAATAGGAATAGCTCCCCCATACATAGTAAATGGCATGCATGCAGTTGATCTGTGCTCGAAAAACGGGAAATACGTGAAAGGAATACTACCATACACTGTAAAAGGCCAGGACATGTCTTATTCGGGACTCCTAACAGCGGCACTAAGGCTTTTTAAGAAGGGAGCTGTTAAACTTGAAGATCTCTGTTTTACATACCGGGAAATAGCATTTAGTCAGCTAGCAGAAGCAGCTGATAGGGCTTTAGGGGTTTCAGGGAAAAGACAAGTTTTACTTGTGGGCGGGGTGGCCGCCAATGATGAACTTTCCAGAAAACTACAGGTAATGTCCGAAGAAAGAGGGTGTTCCTATTGTCGTGTGCCTAAACGATATGCAGGGGATAACGGGGTTATGATTGCTTGGACCGGTTTTCTTTCATATATCTATGGAGTTACCGTTCCTCCCATGAACGCATATATAAAACAGAGATGGCGGCTTGATAAGGTGGAGGTTCCATGGAACACAGCATCTTAGAAGAAATCCTGGAAAGGTCAAAGCAGGAACTAGTAGCCATAGGGGCTGAAGCCCAGATATGGAAAGCTTCCTGGTATGGCTACCCTGCTATAATAAAGGTAAGAAGAAGGAAAAAATATCTACATCCACAGCTACTAGACGAGATTAACGTGAAACGTATGAGGAGAGAAACTAAGATCCTCGTAACACTAGCAAAAACAGGCGTATGTGTTCCTACCCTTTATGCAGCATTCTTTAGCAAATGGGCATTAGTCATGAAAGCTATTGAAGGGCAACCGCTTTCCCAGTGTTTGAAAGACCGGTGTAGCCAGGAGAACATAAAGTTGGCCGGGAGATATCTAGGACTAATACATAATGTCGGCGTTATACATGGGGACTATACGGTTAACAACATGATAGTGACAAACCGAGGAGATACGTGTATAATAGATTTTGGTCTATCCGAGTTCTCCACGGATCCCGAGGACAGGGCAATGGATCTTTACCTCTTCCTCAAATCCATTAATTCTATACTTCCCCCCGAAATTGCCGAAGACTATTTTGGGATTTTCTTAAAGGCGTATTCATCGGTTTTCAATGAATGGTATGCCGTAAAGGAAAGGTTAGAAGAAATAATGTTAAGAGGGAGATACGTTGAAGAAAGGCGTTTATCGACTCGCGTTTCTGACAGGTAACGAGCACAAGGTACAAGAAGCAAACCAGATACTTTCTGGGCAAAACATTGAACTTTATAGGATATCCGGATATAAACAAGAGATTCAGTCGGATAATATCGAGGACATAGCCAAGCATGCTGCTGTCCAAGCGTATAAGAAACTAAAGATCCCACTCGTCGTGGAGGATTCGGGACTTTTCATACCAAGTCTAAACGGGTTCCCCGGTCCATATTCGTCTTTCGTGTATAAAACGATCGGACTAAACGGAATCATTGAACTATTAGAAAAGAAGAGGCCCGAACAGCGGAAGGCGTATTTCAAAGCAGCGCTCGCATGTATTTGTCCACCATACATCCGTGTGTTTACTGGTATAGTCCATGGCAAGATAGCTGACAAGCCAAAAGGAGGTAAAGGCTTTGGTTTTGATCCAATATTTATCCCAGATAAGTTTAGCTCGACTTTCGCCGAACTCGGTGAAGAAATTAAGAATCAGGTAAGCCATAGGGCAAGAGCATTCAAATCAATGGCAACTTGGCTACATGAAACGGGTCTAATCAATATACGTCAAGGATAAACCTATAAATGCCAGTTATCGACGCGGAGAATAGTGAATGGTGAAGTTAACGGAGTAGGGTGGTATAACCATGAATAAGAGACGAGACAAAGGTAAATCGCATTCAACGAGACCAGCGTCTCTAGTGCCTCCAGCCTGGGTTACATATAGGCCTGAAGAAATAGAATTGATCATCGAGAGCTTGGCCAAGAAGGGTTATGGCCCCTCCATGATAGGGATAATTCTGAGAGATCAATTTGCCATACCACTAGTGAAACCAGTATTAGGCAAGAAGATAACCCAAGTACTCGAAGAGAAGGGTCTAGCACCTCCACTACCTGAGGATCTGCTAAACCTGATAAAAAGGGCTGTGAACCTACGTAGGCATTTAGAGGAACATCCTAAAGACTACCACAGCAAGAGGGGTCTAATAGAGATTGAAAGCAAGATCCACCGGCTCTCCAAATACTACAAACGCGTAGGTAAACTACCAAAGGACTGGAAGTATCGTCCAGAAGAAGCCAAATATCTCATCGCCCAGTATGTGGGCATCTAACCCTTATCCCTCCACTTTCAGCCTGTCTACTTCTAGAAACCTAAGGGTAACGATTACCTTATCTTAAATAGTTCCTTAAACATATCTTAACTTACCTAGTTGATATTCAATGTAAGGACAGCCGCTAAATTTTGGAGGAAGATGACATTGATGGTAATAAGAATACAGGATCCAGCAGAACTACGCATAAGAGCAGGACAGCTGGACGCTGTGATAGATTCGCTTGTGAAAAGCGCTGTGGATGCCGGAATATTAAGAGTGTTATTCTATCCCAGTATAGAGGCAGCTCATGCAGCTTTAATACTGGCCAGGAATGTTGAGCGTTATGGAGTCAATGTATCCGTCCATTCTTCTAGTGCTTTGCCCGAGAAGATAGATGAACCCACTCTGCTCATAGGATACTCGAAAATATGGACCAAGAAAAAGGTCTCAGTATCAGATGTCCTAGTTTGCATAGGGGATGCTGTGATAGAGCCGCCTCCGCCCAATGGTACTTGTATCGAAGTTAAGTCAAGTATAGGGACGGCCGTGGCAGCAGTATTGTCTGGACGTTTGCCCTTTAATGAACAGTTGCTACGCGCTTCTTATATAGCCCCCTATACTAGTGGACTATTCGTGAATCCGTCGAGTTTCTGGGATATAGATAAAGCGTTTCTCGAAGATGCCGTTTCAAGCAAGCTTCTAAAGAGGATAGAATCCTACTATACCTATGCACCAATAGCGTATGATGTGGTAAACAGCATCTCTAATACACTTGAACCTTATCTGCCAGGATTCACGGGCACTCCTAAAAACGTATATGACGAGCTCCGTTATAGAAACAAACAAGTCTTAGCGGGTAAAAATGCCGAAAACATGGAATTTGATGAGAAGAAAGAGGTTTTAGACATAATCATGACTCGGATAACAGAACATGCAAAAAGCAAAATTAGCGCAGAAACGCTATCAGGTATACTTTACTATTACCCAAGCGGGCATGACCTGTTAACAGCATCAAAAGTACTCGTTTATACGACGATCAAAGAGAATAGTTTTACACCTTTCTATAGGTTTCTTGAAGAACCAATCCTGTTTACGGAACACTATATGAGAGAATACGAGAAGGATATGGCAGAAATAGCTGAGCAGGTGAGAAGGACGATGGCTAGGCATGAACGCCTAGATGTCCTCCGATGGCTTTCCATATATAAAGTAAACACAAACAGCCCGGAAACCCTTCATATTATAGGATATAACCTACGCTTCTACGGACTGATCCCATCAGACGCCTTTGTAGCTTCAGAGGACGAACATGGACTCTACACCACGTTACCAGAAATAGAGAGAACAGTGGGCAAACAAGTTATAAGTCGTTTAGAGCGTGTTGATGCTGGTAAGATCGACGGGTTAAAGATAAGATTAAATGTATCATAGTCGTGGGATCCGGCGTGGAAATAGAATACATATTGCGCATCAAGGTCGGTGACAAGAAAGAATGTATCGGGTTGGCTACTAGTTTAGAGCCCGATAATTTAGGGCTACCTGAAAACCTCGACATAAAGGTAACCTGTGAGGATGAGTTTCTAAGAATAAAGGTTACTTGCAAAAACTGTCATGTACTGTCTATGAAGAATACAATATTAGATATTCTACTGAACCTTAAAGTTGCTATGGAAGCCATTAAGATTTTGAACAAGTAGCGCTAGGCGAGAAACTCGAGACTAGACTCTAAACGCTTAAAAACTATAACTTCCCCGCTATTCTTTCGGGACCAAGGATTGAAGGTAGCGGGGAGAAAACATGCCAAGGCCTAGAAGAACAGCTGTTCGAGACAAATGGAAAACTAAGAAGTGGTACAAGGTAGTTACACCTCCACTCTTTGGAAATGCAGAAATAGGTACAACCCCTAGCGATGATCCAGATAAACTTATTGGCCGGGTAATGGAGGTAACACTCTATGACCTTACAGGCGATTTCAACCATGTACACATAAAATTGTATTTCCAGATAGAACGTGTAGAAGGGGAGATAGCCTATACACGTTTCAAGGGACACGAACTTCTCAGAGACTATATCAAAAGTCTGACACGTCGAAAGAGCAGCAAGATCCAAGGCATCTTCGATGTAAAGACAAAGGATGGGTACGTACTAAGGGTGACAGGTATAGTGTTTACACCTTCAAGATGTAAGACAAGCCAGAAGCGAGCGATTAGACAGGTTATGAAAAAAGTAATAGAAGAACATGCAGCTAACAGTTCTCTAGACGAGTTTATACAGTCAATGATCTTTAGCGAGAACGAAAATAGTCTTGTCCGTGAAATAGAGAAAGAAGCTAAGAGGTTTTACGCTATAAGAAAAGTAGAAATCTACAAATCAAAACTACTCTACGTACCTACTCCAGATGGTAAATTAGAAAAGGCTGTCATAGTACCACCATTTGCATAGGCAACGACCTTTTCTCTTAAGCTAACCTCTCTTATCCACTTTAAATCCTATAATAACTATTTGATCAGCTCGAACCAATTGTAGTAATAGTGTAGTGGGGATACTGATATGGAAGGGCCCGGCGACGCCTGTATCGTATTGAAGACAAGATTAGGTCTGGAAAAGATAGTGGCTAACAGGGTGAAAGAACTTTTCCATTACTTAGAAGTTTCTCCTTCGCCAAAGGGGTTCCAAGGATTAGTACTAGTAAAGAATTGTCGTGAACCCGTAAATGAACTAGAAAAAATCCTCGTCAACGTAATAGAAGTAGAGAACGGTTATAGAATACTATATTCGACTCCAGCAGATATTAAAAAAATAGTTTCAGTAAGTCAAAACATTGCAAAATTGATAAAACCCGGACAATGTTTTGCCGTAAGAACCGTGAGACGCGGCAGACACGATTTTACCAGCTTAGATGTCAACGTAGCCGTTGGTGCAGCGATAAAAGAGTCTACAGGCGCGTGTGTTAACCTGGATTCACCGGACGTGGTTATCGGAGTAGAGATAATAGACGATGAAGCATTCATAACACTGTATCCTGGGAGTTCGATAAAGAAGAAATATGTAGGGAAAAAGCTTTTGCCGCGCATGATGTCAAAAATATCAGCTATACAAATGCCATACTTTTCACCAGATCCAGAAGCTACAAAGAGAATGGGGATTCGCATAGGACGGGAGGTACAAAACTTTGAAGTAAAAGAACTTGTTATAGCGTTTGACAAGCCTGTCGATGCCTTCCAACTTCGGGATTTTATAGATGGAGTGGAGGAGGGGATCGAAAGTAGATATCGTATTCAGGTAAAAAGTTATGGCAGACGTGCAAGGAAGGTGCCGGTTAGGGTGTATGATATATTCCAGCTTGTACGAACACGATATAATGAACCCATAATAGTACTGGAACCGGAAGGACGTTTTGTTAGCGATGTGAAGGACGAACTTTTACGTTTGTTCAAAAAGCATAAACGCATCAATTTACTTGCTGGTTCGAGGGAAGGGATACCTTCAGGCATATATCGTGTAGCTGACGCTGTCATAGATATAGCCCCCGGTATAACACTTTCAACAGAATATGCGCTTGCGGCCGGATTGATAGCCATCTCCACTATACTCTATGAATGGGTGGATGAAATTGGAGGAGAATCCGATCATACTGGCAGCCGGTAAAGGCACAAGGATGTGGCCTTTAACGTCGTCCCGACCAAAACCAACATTACCTGTTGGGGGCGAACCCCTTATTTGCCGTCACCTACGCATCCTTGCACGATACTATAGAAAGATAACTGTTGTGGTAGGGTACATGAGCGAGAAATTAATCAATACCATAAATTCGTGTAACACGCTTAACCTTTCCATAAAATATATAAAACAAGAAGAAGAAAAGGGCACAGGACATGCCCTTCTCACTGCATTGCCAAAAATAAGGGAAAAAGCGAAATCACTCCTTATAATCTATGCAGATACCTATTTGTCAGAGTCTGATTATGTAGGCTTCTTAGAAGGGAATGCTGAAATAGGAGTGGCTTCGGTCGATGAACCATGGAATTATGGAGTGCTAGAAATAAAAAACGGTTTAGTAAGACATATAGTCGAGAAACCTAAAAGAGGAACAGAGCCCAGCAATCTTATCTATGCTGGAATTCTTCGTCTTAAAGAGGATCCCTTTGAAACATTAAAGCATGCCAAACCCAGTCCCCGCGGCGAAATAGAGATAGTAGATGTTATAGAAGACATCGCGAAGAAACGTGGGTTGAGTTACCATTTATTTGAGAAATGGATAGATGTAGGACGTCCCTGGGATCTATTAACTGCTAATAAACATGCACTCGAGGAAGCAATGGAAAATAACTGTAGTGATAGGGAATGCAAAGTAATGAACGACACCTATGGTTTTCCATCAATATTGTATTCTGGAATGCCAAAGAAAATAGATGAGCGTGCCGTAATCGAGGGCCCCGCATATATAGGTAAGGGCGTAACAATACGTCCTTATGCCTTCCTACGTCCATATAACAGCCTCATGCCTGACTCTTTAGTTGGTTCCCACGTAGAAGTCAAGGCAAGCATATTACTTGAGGGTTCAAAGGTACCACACCTGAGCTATGTCGGTGACAGTGTGATCGGGGAGAACGCAAACCTAGGAGCAGGCACTATAACAGCAAATTTCAGATTCGATGGTCGACAAGTAAAATCAGTTGTAAAAGGTAAGAAAATAGAGACAGGGTTAAGAAAGTTTGGTGCAATAATAGGTGCTAATGTTAGAACAGGAATAAACGTTTCATTGCTTCCAGGAGTTAAAATAGGTGTCAACTCATGGATATACCCCGGCTGCATTGTTTCAAGCGACATTCCCGATAACACCATTCTAAAATGCGATCAACAACGATCCACTGAAATACTAGAACGGTTGGACCGACAATGATAGGTATAGCGTATTTAGCTAGCTACAATGTAGCACTTTCAAGTCTAGCTTTTCACACACTTTATACATACCTTAAAGAATTGGAGATACCGGTTCATCGTATAACACTCGAACAAACCAGTCCACTACCTATGATTAGAGACCATGATGCAAGATTTTTTCAACCCAACAAGTTTTCTGCATATATGATTAGTATCCCCTATGAGATACTTTATAGAGACTTAGTTATTTTGTTGAAAGATTTGAAAATCCCTGTCCTAAATAGCCAACGTGAGGAGCATCATCCCATAATCCTGGGCGGCGGACCAGCAGTTACAGCTAACCCCCTACCAACGTCTGGAATTCTTGATGCAATTGTTGTCGGGGAACCAGAGGATCACCTAGAAGAAATTGTTTCCATACTCGAATCAGACTACTCGCGAGCGTCAAAACTCAAACGATTAGCGGAAATTCCTGGCGTTTACGTACACGCTTATAGTGAAGAAGTTGAGAGAACATATGTAAAGAACCTAGACACTTCATATCACCCGATTAAGCAAATAGTCGAAAAGGACATAACACCTATCTGGGGTCGCTCATTGCTTGTTGAGGCGAGTAGAGGCTGTTCTCGTGGGTGTTTCTTCTGTATGGAGGGACGAATATTCCTCCCTGCCCGGCATAGAAGCTATTCATCATTAAGTAATATAGTGGAAAAAGGATTGGAGGCTACTGGGTATAGGAAGGTATCATTTTATAGTTTATCCTTTTTCGACAATCCTGCGGCGGAAAAAGTCCTGGAAAAAACTGTTTCTGAAGGCTTAAAGGCTTCTGTGCCAAGTTTGCGGGTAGACACGCTGGATAGGAAGAAATTGGAATTAATGCGTCAAGCGGGTCAAAACACGTTAACTATAGCTCCTGAAACGGGTAGCTGTTCGCTGGCCAAGGCGATCAATAAGCATCTGTGTGCAACTAATACTATTCCGATTGTGGAGGACGCCGTCGAGCTCGGGTTTCCAACGATAAAAATGTATGTGATGACTGGTTTTTCTATAGAAACAGACGATATGTTTAACTCGACTTTGAGTATGATAGAAGAATCTGCAAAAATAGCGAAGCGTGGGGGCTCCAAATTACGTGTAACCGTGAATCCCTTAATTCCAAAGCCACATACACCTTTACAATGGCATGGCGCAACAGAACCCGGGCTCTTCAAACAGCGTTTAAACCAAATTCGAAAGAAAGTTCGAAGACTGGGGGTCGAAATAGATAGCTATAATCCTCGCTATGCCCGATTACAGACTATACTTTCTCGAGGAGACGAGCGGATAACTCTTGCCATAATTGCCTGGGGTTCCGGGGGTGGATATCTCTCGGGATGGCGGCGAGCTGTTAGAGAGACAGGGTTAAACGAGGAGTATTATCTGAAGCATTGGGATCCCGGATTTGTTCCTCCTTGGCATAAAGTTGTCAGGGATCGGTTCAATTCAGTAGACTTGCTCTCACGTGCCTATACAATTTATGTCGAATTGCTACGCAAGTTTTGAAGCAAACGATGAGGATAGGAATAAACAGGAACTAAAGCCAGTTCCTTTGGTACATCCATCAACAGCATTAACCCGACTTTCATACGCGGGGACCATAATTTTCCGGGAACCCGTGCGTCACTGGAGAGCACGAATGGGACATCGTACGCATACATCTTTTTTAATGTAACATAAAGTTGGTGGAAACTCCTCCTATTAGACATAAATGGTGGAAGCGGGATATCTATAGTCACATCATTCCGAGAAGCCAACAATCTCGCCTGACTGCGATCCATATATCGGGAAACCTGAGGTGTTATACGAACCATTTCGAAACCGTGAAGATGAGGTGTAGCACGTAACGCCTGTAGATTTGTTGGCTTGAGTGAAAGCAATGCCCTGAAACCCCTGCTTATGACCTTTCTTTTTAAAGAATATGCCCCACGCACTGCCTTCTTAATCTCCCCCGGTGATCCTACATCTACGTCTATCCTAAACAATATGTCTACTTGGTCATTGGATTCCGTCTCTTCGACGCATCGAATGAGCCCATGATCGACGAATATAGTCGTATATCTGAAGTGAAATGCCATATCTATCATTTGTTTGAGAGATTCACAGTTTGGTGCTCTAATACCTGGTTCTACTATTTTTCTTTGCATAGTTCTTGGATCACCTGTTTCCAGTCAACGCTGGGGTGAACTGGTTTTACTACTACTCTGATAGTTTCATCTCCTTCGGCCAGACGTATTTCTCCTAAGTACGCATCTTGTTTAGATATCCGCAGGTAAAGGTTTCCAGAATCGTCTATTCTATCTTCCATAGTGTTTATGAGAATCTTTTGCTCACCGTCGCTTAGAGAACAAACTATATGTTCAAATGTTTCCGTTGCGTCTTTGCGCTTGTTTATAACGAGCTCTAGTCTTATGATTATGTTTCCATGAAAGCCTTTGTACGTGAGCGACGAGATTTGTTTTGAATATTGTTGTGAGATTCTCTCCGGGATGAGCGTTTGAAGAGCCTTAACGATCCTGTCTTGGAGTTCTGTGAAATGCTGGATTACCGCTAGGGTTACAGAGCGTACTGGTCTATCCATACATGTTGCACCCGGTTTATCTGGTGTTTATACGGGATTTGCCGCTAAGAAAATAGCGGTTATCCGAAGCTAGAAAGGGGTAATGAGTTGGAGTGGACGTTTCTTTATTGTAGGTCTCCGTCATGATATTTTGCCCGTATCTCGTCTGGAGCGATTAGTCTAGCTCCTCTACTGGCTTCATGCCGTTTCTTAAGTTTCCTTTCCTTCATTTTCTTCTTCCATTTCTGTTTTGTCGTACCCTTTAGTCCTCTGCTCTTCCTAAGTCCGCGCATTTTCTTTCCAGCACTTGTTAGTCCTCTGAAAGGTCTACCTTTGTGTTTGCCAGTAGTCACCCAGTTTAGCTCTGGATCGTTTTGAATAGCGGGATGATGAGGATCGACAAGTATAACTTCATACCATTTGTATTGCCCGTCTTCGCCAACATAGTAGCTATTGAGAACAATCATATTGGGATATTTTCTCTGTGCCCTCTCTTCTGCTATTAGCCGAATACTTTTGGCTGGTGCAAAACCATAAACACCCATTCTTTTAGGTCTCCTACCTTTATTTGGACGTTGTTTTCTTAGACCTCCTTTCCTTACCCTTACCCTTACAACTACTATTCCCTGTTTTGCCTTATAACCCAGCTCGCGTGCCCGATCGAGTCGTAGTGGTTTCTCCACGCGCACTATGGATGGTTGTCTTCTCCACTCGATCAACCGTTCACGCATTAACTCCTTATGCTTCCCATCATAGGGTCGTTTCCAGGCTTCTGCAATATAGTGATACATCGAGCTAGCCATTACTTATTCACCCATCCACATCCCTTCACAATGAGGCGGGGTTAGGAGGTACGGCTAATAATACTTTACCTTCCCTTTCCAAACGTTATGGTTGTAGTCCAGGGAAAATTATGTAACAGGCGGTGAGATGGTTTGGTGTCAATGCCTGATATAGGATTGGTAGGTAAGACCAACGTCGGTAAATCAACCTTCTTCGCTGCAGCAACATTGTTACCGGCCGAGATTTCTAATAGGCCTTTTACAACGATAGACCCGAACATAGGCGTTACACATGTTAGGACAAAATGTGTTCACGTGGAGTTAGGACTCCCAAAATGTGATCCTAAAAATTCACTCTGTATAGAAGGCAATAGGTTCATCCCGGTACGACTTGTCGACGTAGCGGGACTTGTCCCGGGAGCTCATGAAGGTAGAGGTCTAGGAAACAAATTTTTGGACGATATTAGGAAGTCTGACGTAATTATTCTTGTTGTCGATGCGAGTGGTTCTACTGATCCTGAAGGAAGTCCAACGCGTCCAGGAATGTTTGACCCCGTCGAGGAGGTGGAAACAATTCTGAACGAAATAGATTTGTGGATGTTTACAAAAATAAAGCGCGACTGGGATAAATTCTCTCGTACACTAGATTCTGGGGGTATAACAGATAAGTATGCTTTTATCGCCCAACGACTTTCCGGTTTCAATATAAGAAAAGAACATGTTGTTAATACATTTAAAAGGTTAGGGCGGACTACAGATAAACTAACAACATGGAGCGATGATGATCTTTTAACATTTATACGTACCTTACGGGAAGTCTCGAAACCTATTGTTATAGCTGCAAACAAAGTAGACAAACCATATGGTGAGGATGGTTATAAAAGGCTAAAGGAGAGCTTTTCCCAGTATCCTGTTGTTCCGACAATAGCTATTGCCGAACTGGCGTTACGAACCGCGGCAAAAAGGGGATTGATAAAGTACATACCGGGAGATCAGGATTTCGAGATAATAGGCAACCCGGATACTAAGCAGGCGGAGGCACTACGGAAAATAAGGGATTTACTGAAAGCATGGAACGGTACAGGTGTACAACAAGCCATAAACACTGCTATTTTCGATTCATTGAAAATGATAGTTGTCTACCCCGTAGAAGATCACAACAAGTTCACCGACAGTAAAGGAAATATCTTACCTGACGCTTATCTGGTACCAGAAGGTACTACGGCAAAGGAATTAGCATTTATGATACACACTGATATCGGTAAGGGCTTCCTCTATGCAATAAACGCTAAAACAAAACAAAGGATCGGGGAAAACCATGTATTGAAGAACGGCGATGTGATCAAGATAGTTTCTGCAAAATAGGAACTAGTTTACCTCTTTGCTACTCTCCGAGCCTTTTGTAGTGTCCCACTTACACTAAGTGGGACGAACGAATACTCGCTCCTACTGTTGAGTATCCCAAGCGAACCTAAGAAATGTTCTAGGTACTTATGATAGACTTGCAAGATAAGCCTACCGCTCATCGGTTCGTACTCGATGAAAGCGAATCCCATCTTTACAAGCCCGGTATCCCCTAAAATCCTTCGAAGACCCGTCTCAACCGTTTTCCGGACAAATTCCTTTGTGTTCTCTCTAGGTATGGGTACTAGTTGTAAAACAATATACCTTTTCCGCGGCTTCTCTCTGACATCGCGGAGATAGTTTATTGTATTTGTTTCTCGTTTGTTGTCAAGTGTGTAAGGAAGTTTTTTGTAGAGTTTAATAACATATGTTAAAGATATGATAGAAATCAACAAGGCTACTATTGCTATTATTGTTTCCCAAGCCAAAACATAGATCCCTCCTCTTAATCCGTTACACGCGGCGTATGAGTCTACCTTTTAAATAGGGGTCGGCTCGTCGTGAGGCAGTCATCGCATAGCTCCCCTGGAGCGACATCTTCATCCCCGATGATTATCTTTTGCCTTAAATTCTAAATTGTTATTTTGTATTTTTATTGGGCCTCGGCAGAGAGAAGATCACGTCATAACCCCTACTAGGCTCGTGGTCGGACTCGTCCTCATCGGCCATCTATAACCTTTTTACTAAGTTGTTTTTAACTCTCACCAGACTAGCACATTATATGGGTAAAGTGTTAATACCCGCCTCTTTTAACATCGCTTTCATGAGTGTTTAGGCTGGAAAAACCCATGTTTCGGTCGGGTGTGATTCATGGCAGGATTAGCAGGACCCGCTATGGGATATGATAGGGCTATTAACATATTTTCGCCAGACGGTAAATTATACCAAGTAGAATATGCTTTCGAAGCTGTTAAGCAAGGCTGGACAAGCATAGGTGTGAGGACGAGGAACGCTATTGTCTTGCTCTCGGAGAAAAAGAAGCAGGTAAAACTAATGGAGATCGATAGCATAGAGAAAGTTGTCGTAATCGATACACACATTGGAGCCACTTTTGCGGGATTTGGTTCCGACGGACGCCGCTTAGCGGATGTTGCAAGATATATCGCTTCATACCACAGATATGTTTACGGAGATCCCATTACTGTAGAATATCTTACAAAACAAATAGCAGACATTAAACATATA
>WAOQ01000016.1 GCA_015521205.1 Desulfurococcales archaeon | reverse complement strand
TGGATTAGTGATCGTTAGCGGTGAGTCTCCGTATGGAGACTACGAGCCCACATTTAGTCCGGAGTATTATAATGTGACTCTCAGCGGTCCCCAGTTCCTCTATAACATGTTCCAGTGGGCGTATAACTATGCACAGACCCTAACCGCACCCGCACCTGGTGGTGGTACTGGCGGGGCTGGCGGTAATCAGACTAATCAGACAACCGGTGGCGGCACTTCAAACCAGACTAATCAGACTACTGGCGGTACTGGCGGTGGTAATGCGACCCAGCCTGGTGGTAATGTGACTCAGCCTGGCGGAGGCGGAGCAACGCCTGCTCCCAGAGGCAACCAGACCAACCAGACAACCGGTGGTGGAACACAGCAGAATCAGACTACAGGACAAGGAGGCGGTACTAATACCGCCCTGGTGGTTGGCGCTGTCATAATATTGCTTGCCATAGTCGGCGCAGTATATATGTTAAGGAAATGACAAACACTAATGGGTCAAAATATCCACCTTTAACTTTTTTCCGTATTCTTCAAGAAGCTTTTTTATTAACATTTTACTTATCATGAGCTTGATTTCTTTTTGGTATGTCTGCTTATGTAGCGATGATATTCGAGTGAAGTCATAGCAACATAACACTATGTTTTTAACACCACAGCCTAAGGCTAGATACAATATCCTATCTCCGTCTGTAAATCCGTTATGCGGTATCGAAGAGGAGAAAGGTTCCGTTTGACTAGAAATTATTGTGTTGCATTCTTCGATTAGAGATGCAAAGTGTGGTAAGCGATAATAGTTATCGGCGTGAGGCTGTATCACCAGTAAGGTACCAAACTGTTGTGCTAAGATGTATGTTCTAGGATTAGCGTCTAAGTCGGAGACTATAACATCAGGATAAGAACCTGTGGCTTCGTAGAAGAGAAGGGCGCTACCGTCAGCTGCCCAAATTTTATATCCATAACGTCTGGCCATTTCATTGGCGTTTTTATAGGACCTGGCGTTACCCGCTGGCCCTATGGCAAGAATTCTGGTACCGCCTCTTTTACACAATATTCTTCGGGTGTTCCTTGTGTTCGCACAGTTATTCAAAGATAATGCATAATATAATGCCTGTCTATCTTTTGAAATATCGGTTCCCAATAGTGGGGCTAAAACAGAAACATATGGGTTCCGACTCCAATTTAACAACTGTTCAGACTTGAGGAACAATAGTGTCTCACCGCCTAATAAGTTATGGAGCCAATCTATCCAGTATACGAGTATAAGTCTCGTCTCTGGAGCTTCTTTTTATTGAATGGGAGCATCTTTCATACCATTCAAGGTATTCGGCTTTCTCTATTATGCCAGAACGATATTTCGTGTACCAAACAAGTATCTCTATTAGGCAGAAGTCGGCGCGAGACGGAGCCTGTATATTATCTGTGGCAACAAAAGTGTCTGGTATAAAACGTATGAAAATAGCCTCTCGGCCGGGAAGCGTTTTGAATAGGCCATCCATATATGCGTACCAAAATACCGGTGGGCTGTGTTCGAATACCGCTTTGTAAAAGTCAAACCCGCTATTTGTCAAATATATCCTGGCTTTTCCCTTGTTTATGGAACTTAGTAATTGATATAGCTTGGTTCGAGGAAAGACTCTTCCTAGAAGTATGGGAAAGGGATAATTCTCCTGAAAACTTCCGGGTTTGCATAGGAATCCCAGAGGTTGTGTATATCCATCATGGGTTCTAAGTTGAAAAATCGTTTCTATATACCGTGGTGGTTTGCACAGGTTATCCAGTTTCACTTTTCTCCCTTCCCCACTTTTTCTAAGGTATGGGTTAATGCCCATGTCCTGAGCAACGTAACAGAAGCGGAAAGCGTAGAGAAACCTACAAGTGTAGCTAGTAAACTTGCAGCTACCCTCGGTTCCCCGCCGCCGGCCCCCATGAGGTTTATTCCTAACATAAAGAAGTAAATGCTAACACCCAATAGTATAATTCCACTACCACCTATAATTATGCTCTTTAGAGTTGCCCCTATTGCCAAGTCCCACCGTCACCCCCAGAAGAGTTTGATTATCAATCTCCCCGCAGCATCTAAACCCCCTATCAAATTCTCTATTCTATTATATACATATTGGTCACTCCAATACTTAGATAGAGGGTCCGTACCCGCTGGGATCTTACCCAATAGTGCATATAGGGTCGATGGGTCATAAATATAGAGGTACGTTGCAAGCAGGGATGCAATGCCTAGCGATAGGATTGTAGCCCGGTATGAGGGAGGTTTCAGGGCTCCTTTACCAATGGCTAAAACGGAACGTAGGTATCTCCTCATGGCACCCCATGCAAGTATATAGAATCCTATGGACACGATTGTGGGTAGATATTTTATGTTGCTGATACTAGCTATGTCTAGTACCATGAGAACGGCATCAAAAACTATGTAGAGGACGGGATAGAAGAGGAGTCCTACGATCACGCTACCGCTTTCAATGATCATTCGTTGATGCCATGTCTTCCAGTCTCTCAGGTCAGTAAACCATTTTCGGAGTTCTGTTTGTGCTTCTTCTAATGCCGTAGACTTGGTTATAGTTAGAGAGTAAAGTATTGTTGACATGATCATATCTAAGGCTACTAAAAGCAACGCCGCTACGGTGATCAACGCTAAAACATGTCCTATCTTCGTTTCTAGGAAAGTGTTCCAAAAGGATGCCAAGGGCTCCTCCAGGACTCCTACGGCTGCGGAAACTACTGTTGAAGCGTGGGAAACCACATATCCTATAAACTCGATAAGAATCACATAGCCTATGACTATTAGGGTCAACCCGATTAGGGTTTTCTTTCCCATAGTAATTACCGTGCTTTTTTCATCCACGACTGTATCAGGGTTTTGTAGCAACGAAATTAGTTTCTTAAAGTCGAAGATTTGGAAGGAGAAAAAGGTGTCCCGCACCAACATTATCGCAAGTAGTTTTAAAAGTGTGGATGATGGAATGGCGTGCTTGCTGGTAAGCATGAAAAGAGTTATGGTTACCAGTCCGTAGTATTTAGCTACCCGCCATTTCCTAGTTAAGATCCCTGTGAAATAAAGGATGATTGTAATGACTTGTAGTGAAAATGAAAGTATTGCTTCTGGACTCTGGAAAATAGGATGTGTAGAAAGGAAGATTAGCGTTCCAGTTCCAACGAGGTAAAGGTAAGCCTCCACCAGAAATAATAGTATTGAAACCAGTATGTAGACGATGGGTGATTGTAGGAGCGATTTTATTCTAGTGTGGACATCCCTTTTCAACCTCTACTCCCCCCTTGCATGAATTGCCTCATCATTTCTATCTGCATGAGCACGGTCTCTACGTAATCGCGGGGTCCTACCTCTGTTACCGTCACTCCCTTTTGCAGAAGCTTTCTTCTTATGGCTTCTGTTTCCTTGACCAATTCGATGAGTTTAAGCTTATAGATAACCGCGTCAAGACCGGAGAGCGCCTCTGCCTCGAAGAATCGAGGGTTTGGCGCTATGACGATTACATCGTTTTTTAGCATCTTTACCCGGAATAGGAAATCGATTAACTCGTCAGTCCACAGGTCTTTAACGAGACTTGCGAATACTATAACGATGACCCTATCACGTGGAAGAATGGTTGGAATCTGTTTACGCAGAAGGTCGACAACCTCGGCCGCGACGGTAGGTTCTTCCTCAGTAACCCATTTCAAGTTACCTAATGTTTTGAGAATCTCATAATGATGTTTCTTGCCTCTTTTTAACCGCACGAGATTCGTTTCTCTAGGTTGCCACGTTAGAAGACCCACATAATCTCCTTTGTCTAGTAGATACTTTGATATAGCTCCTATTGAGCGGGCTGTGTATTCAAACACAGTTTTTCCCAAAGGACCGGCCATCATCTCGCGCCCTAACAATCCTATAAGAAAGACGTAGTTAGCAGTTTCCATTTCAAACTCTTTTATCATAAGTTTTCCTGTTCGAGCAGTCGCTTTCCACTCGATATGTTTAATCTCGTCTCCAACCCTATACTCTCGAGTATCATAGTATTCCGTTCCAACCCCTTTTTTACGGGTCTTTGTAAGTCCACCGAATCTGTTTGTGGCTAACGATAAAAGCGAGGAGGGTAGCCGGAGCAAAGCGGTTTTGGGATATGCAGAGATGCACGAAGGCTCGATTTCTATGTTTCTTTCGGCCCGGAAGATCCCCAGCGGATCTCTAATGATTATCTTGGTTTTTCCAAAGCAGTGCCTTCCAATGGGAAGTTTAACTTTGTACGAGAAACTGGAGCCGCTGGTATTGGAAATTATTACATTAAATCTAGGAAGACGTGGTTCAACTTTAACCAAGGGGGGAGTGTTTTCATGAATTTCAAGTAGCAATGGTATCGAACGTTTATAGTCTATGGCGAATTTCACTTCATACCATGTCCCTTCAACCATGTATTCGGGTATTAAACGTTTAAATTTAGCGTCATCTACCATTCTTGAAGCAAGTAAGATATAGTATCGACTTGCCATTAGAAGACCTAGTATGGTTCCTGCTAGTGTAACGCCAATTATAGAAACAGAGCTGGCTCCCATAACCGTAGCTGCCAAAGAGATAGCTGCAAGTAGCAGAAGAGGCGTCAAAACCTTTGAAGGGGATACCAACTCTGTCAATATTGAACCCCTTTGGCCACACCAATATTACATCTTAGCAGGCGGGCTTGGCGTGGGAACCTTTTTGAGAACGTCATCGATGACCTTATCGGGTGTTGTCCCTTCGATCTCAGCTTCTGGTTTTAGCACTATTCTGTGTCGAAGAACAGGATGAACTACTTTCTTAACATCGTCAGGAACCACAAATGATCGTCCGTCCATTACTGCGTAGACACGTGAAAGTTTTAGGAGCGCTATGGCAGCTCTGGGCGAACCACCCAGCCTTACCTCTGGATGTCTTCTAGTTTCCTCAACTATATCAACAATGTATTCATAAATGGAGTCATCTACTGTTACCTTTTTCGCGGTCTCACTTAACCTAAACACGTCTTCGGGTTCGGCAACAGGTTTTATAG
>WAOQ01000015.1 GCA_015521205.1 Desulfurococcales archaeon | reverse complement strand
TATACACCATAGGTGCTCCACGTTATCGTATAGATGTGATAGGTTATGATTATAAGGAGATGGAAAAAGCATTATCGAAGGGTCTTAAAGTTGTTAAAAAAGAAGCACCAAAGAGAAATATCACCTTCGAGTTTGAGCGATTGAAGACATAGGTTTAGCTTCTATGGTGGGACAAGGTACAGTACATTATGGTGAAATACAATGAAATGGCTCCTTCGAAGATGCACAAGATGTTGGAGATACACATTACGAAGGGACAAATGCCCGGTATGCGGCGCACCAGTGGTCGTTCCACATCCGCCTAGATTCTCACCAGAGGATCCCTATCTCGAGTACAGGTACAAAGCTAAGAAGGAAGCCGGGCTAATAGAGTAGTTTAGAGGGTAGGTGATAGTTTTGGTTAGAGAAGAAAAAAGCACTGTAACACCGGGGGACGAGATCAGCGTTATAGAGGAATACTCGCCGGGAGATGGCGTGTATGAAGACGAGAAAGGTTTCGTTCGAAGCCTTTACACCGGGAAGGTAGCCTATGATTTTGTTAACAGGTTGGCTAACGTTAAAGCTGCTAAAAAACCGTCTACCAGCCTGGAGCCCGGGGATCAAGTAGTAGGATTTGTAAGCCACTTAAGAAACGATCTCGTAATCCTAGACCTCTATGCTAAGGTTAAAGTGAGGGGTAGATGGGTCGTCATAAACGAGTTCTCTGGAACCCTCACCGGACTACTCTTCATATCAAATATCGCCGATGAACATGTCCATGATATCAATGACTATTATAGCCCTGGAGACCTTGTCATTGCACAAGTCATAGGTAGCTACAACCCTTACCACTTGAGCACTAAAAAACCATACCTGGGAGTTATCTTTTCTATCTGTCCTTATTGCGGCGGAATCATGCGTCCCAAGGAGGATCGTACAATGGTATGTCAATCTTGCGGGGCCCGGGTAAAACGTAAAGCGGCTCTCAACAAGTATAGCATTGAAATAGCTTCACGTTTAAGGAAAGTATTGGCTTTCAACGTATACTAAGCCTGGGGATAAGAGGATTGTCATTAAAGAAGCGGGTCTTCTCGTTTCCTTTGCCTCCGCAAAGTAAACGTGATCTGGACTCATTCATCGAAAGGCTTCTTTCCCGGATCCCGGCACAAGTATCGCACATCACGATTGAGGGGGGAAGGATCCGAATAGAGGTTATGGCACCGCCCTCACGGATGAAAGAGATAGTAATGTCAATAAAACAGGTTTTGAGTGAGTTCACCGATATCGAAATTGGTGAAAGATATGTTATGCAGGTAGCTAAGATCTTGGCGGGAGGCGGACCGGTCGTCTCTGGCGAACTCTTATGTTTTGTGATAGAGAAGAATGAGTTATGTGAGTGTAAGGTATCTGAGAAAGGTTCAATTATAGAGACTAGGTGCCCGCAAGATATTGTAAAGGCGTATACTGTAAAGCTGAAGAAAGCGCTTGATGAGCTTTCTAAGTTACCCCATCTTTCGCGTGGTACGAGGAGAGCCCTGGCATCTCTTATGGTACTAAGAGGTTTTACCGCGTACGAAGCACTTGATTTCTTGGAGGAAAACAATCTGGTCTCGTGGGAGGGAGACAGGTATACTCTTGTAAAACCTTGGAAAGAGACTGTTTATATTGCTCTTAAGAGTGGATCTGGTAAGGCGGTGTAATGTTATGAAAGATGGGACGGTTGAAATAGCAAAGGAGGATGAGAAAGAAATCGAGATAGTACTTCACGGGGAAGACCACACATTGGCTAATCTCATTGTTGGATTGGCAAAGAAAGAGAAGGGAGTTGTCATCGCCGTATATGACATAGAGCACCCCTTGAAGGGTGTCCCCATTGTTAGGGTTAGAACAGACGGTAATGTAAAGCCGCGGGAAGTGTTGATTAACGTGCTTAAACGTGCAAAAGAAATGAATAATAAGTTCTCTGAACTCCTAAAACAGGAGATGACCGAGAAAGGTGAAGCGGGAAGCTAGAGTATTAGTATGTGTATGTTCCCCAAGAATATGTGCAGCGGCTGTCATAAGAGATTATAGTCTGGATTCGCTCCTTTTATCCGATGCACTAGTTTTTTGCTCAAAACTATCCAGGTGGAGTTACATGGGTGAAGTACGCTATGTTTTTCCGGGGAAATGCTGCTCTTTCGAATTCCCATCTGTATCTAGTAAAAACATTAAGACGGTAGAAACATTTTACAGGTTTCTTGCATACTTGGTTGAGGAAGTTGAACGTGTAATGGGTGAAAATGAGTTATGGTAGTTACCTGCCCTAAATGCGGAGGGATAATGGTACCGCGACGGATAAAGGGAAAGACTGTCCTTTACTGTATAAAATGCGGTTATACCATGGATGTTAACCCGGAAGCGGCCAGCAAGATGGTCAGGAGAGAAAAGATAACCAGGAGTCCAAGAGACAAGATTATCGTAGTAGAGGAGGGTCCTCCGCCTGGAGCATCAGTGTTAAAGGGGAGTGTGCGTTGTCCTAAATGTGGGTTTGATGAAGTTTATTACTGGATGATGCAAACACGTGCTGCTGATGAACCGATGACAAGGTTTTACAGGTGCAAAAGGTGTGGATATACGTGGAGGGAATATGACTGACGAATACTGTGAAAAAATCGTTGTTTTAGCTAAGATGATAGAAAGGATAGCTAATGAGCTTTCTTATGCTACAGTAACTACCCCAGTATTCAATGTGTCTTTTCCATCTATCAAAGAAGCCGCGAGAATATCAAGGCAGAGCGTTAACATTGTCGAGGAATTGAAAGAAAAACTTTGCAAGAGGGATGAAGAGTAAGGCTCAGATTTATTGCATGGTACCCGTATTATCTATATTTGGGTGAAGAACACTCTAACACAATGCGTCATAGCGGAGGTGCGATCTTATCATGCCGCGAGTGGAGTTTAACGATGCGAGATTATGGCGACATATCATTGATTCTGTGGAAAAGATAATCACGGAGGGTTCATTTGTTTTCGGTGAGAACGGAGTTATGCTCCGCGCCCTAGATAGCGGTAGGGTTTCTATGGTAGACATTTTCTTTCCACGCGAGGTTTTCAACGAGTTTAATGTCGACCAGGAAACTGTAGTTAGTGTTAATTTTGAAGAACTAGTTAAAATTATGCGAAGAGCCGGTAAAAATGACAGACTTTTACTAGAGTTTGACGAAACAAGTTTAACTGTTACATTCGTGGGTAAAGGCACTAGATCCTTTAGACTACCCCAGCTTGCTATAGAGTATGAGAAACTCCCTCTTCCAAGGGTGGATTATACGGCGGAGTACCATCTGCCTGTAGCCGTATATGTTGACGCTGTAAAGGACGTAGAACTCGCCAGTGACATAGTAACTCTAAGCGGTGACGAAGAAACACTAGTTATCGCGGCTGAGGGTGATATAGACCAAGCCGAAGTAGAGCTTTCCATGGACAGACAAACCCTCATCGATGCCGATGTAAAAGAACCTACCACTAGTAAATACATGGTTTCCTACCTAAGCAACCTGATCAGGGCGGCGCAAGCGGGGGAACGAGTAATAATCAAGTACGCGATGGACGCGCCCATCGAGGTGGATGTTAAATACATAGAAGGTGGTAGGTTGACGCTCTATGTCTCACCCTACACCGGATAATGACGGTAAACTACAAATCCTCTCCATGTATTATAATAGTATTCACTTGCAATCGCTCTCGTTGCCAGAAGACCTTCGGACAAGAGAGTTTGCCTTTCAATTATTCCCCGATGCAAGATTCGTGAGACACCTCTCCTTTACCGAGAAAGAGCAAGTTCTAGAATGGATTCGAGGCCATCTACCCCACTCTGCATATTATAGTGCTGGTCTATATCAGATACCTAGCGCTCCGAAAATGTCAGAGAAGGGTCAATTAGGAGCCGAGCTACTTTTCGATATCGACGTGGATCATATGAAAGAGTGTATAGGAAAAGAGTTTAGACTATGTAATACCCCGGATTCTCCCATCCTAGTTCCAGAAGAGTGTTTAAAGATAGGTCTGGAAAAGGCAGTGATCCTCAAGGAAAGACTAGAAAAAGAGTTTGGGATAAAATGGGTGTTTATCCATTTTTCGGGGAACAGGGGTTTTCACATAGTAGCAAGGCATGAGGACATGTTAAAACTAACCAGTGATGAAAGAAAAGAAATACTTGACTATGTCATGGGAGTGGGACTAGATCTCGATTTTCTGTTTCCTCGGAAAAGGGGGTATAAGAGAATACCACCCTCGGTAGACGAGCCTGGATGGCGTGGTTTTCTTGCCCGCCTTTTCCATTCAACAAATACCGACGGTTCCCCGAGTTTCTTTGAGAAGCTCCCACAGCTCATAGACGCCGCTTCAGTACCAGCGGATCCCCAGGTAACAGTGGATACGAGTAGACTCATCAGGATCCCTGGTTCGATAAACGGTAAATCCGGCTTGCTAGTAGCCGCTATAGAAAAACCCGAAAAGTTTGATGTTAAAGATTATGTTCCCATAAAGAAGCCCATGCTTGTTAAAATCCTATGTAACATAAATGAAGTTTTTGACCCGGGAAGGATGTATAAGAGGAATATAGTATATAGGGTTGAACCCTTTGTAGGTGTTTCACTGGTTTTCCGGGGAGCAGCAAAGCTGTTGGAAATAGGTGTATAACCGTGGAAAACATACCAGTTGGAGGTCCCTATAAGGCTGCCATGGGGCTACACGAGCCCCTCACTAGAGATCATATACGGAAAATACAGAAGATCCTTTTCACCTATTGCTTCGAATCGGATGATGAAACCGAATGCAGGAAAATGCTGTGGGTTCTATGGGAAATATCCAAGCTTATCGCAAAGACAAGGACATTTGACCTTCTTAAACAAGAAAAACGTGAAGGACTCGAGTCTGATCTATATGATTTTATGGAAAAACTATTATCATTCTATGCAAAGCTTATAGCAGGTTTTTACCGGGTTTCAGAGCAAGGACGAATATTCGTGAAAATAAAGAGGACGGTCGCACATCCAGAATCCAACTCTAGGTTAGAGCCGGGAGACTTCACGTTTATGCGTCCGTCAAATGCTATAATTCTAGCAGCAGCCGGCTATGTCGAAATCGTTGAACTAGTATCCTTGCCCGCGGAAAAGCATTAAAAACTACGCTTCATCTATTCCATTGGTTAGTCTGTGAGAGGGGTGTGCGGCTATGAAGTTTCCAAAGAAGATCAGGACATACTGCCCAAGATGTGGAACCCATACGATACATAGTGTATCCCAATACAAACACGGCAAGAGAAGAACACTCTCGGAGGGAGAGAGACGGTATAGGAGGAAAAAGGAAGGATATGGTAGCCAGAGAAAGCCGGAACAAAAGAAGTTCGCTAAAACAACTAAAAAGGTACTGCTAAAATTACGTTGCACAAAATGCGGATACACCGTCTTCAGATTGGGTATTCGGCTGAAGAAAATAGAGTTAGTTGATGTAACCAGGTGAAGGCGGCATGCCTAGAATAAAAAAGAAAAGGATACTAGTACCCAAGCCTCGTAGCCGCTTTGTCGTGGTAGTGTGCCCTAATTGCGGCTACAAACAAATAGTATTTGACCATGCGACCTTCCCAGTAACCTGTAGTTCGTGTGGTACAAGGTTGGTAAAGACGACTGGTGGCAAGGCAAAAATCTTGGGAGCCATCGAAAGAGTTCTAGGGTGAATCCCTGTTTTCTATAACCCTTCTACCATGGAAAGATGTACCTGTCGATTTTCCCCGTTATAGCCATTATAGCCTCTCCAGGAGTCAAAACAGGTTTCGGATAGTCTTCTAGGTCGTCTATGGGTAGGCGGGGACAGGAGGTTACTATGAAAGCATCTATATTTGATGTATCTATGTTTCCTAGAACCTGGGTGTTTAACTGGTCAGCAACATATATGATATAGCTTTTTCCATGACGCTGCAGAAGGCGTATAAACTGGTTTTCCAACCATTTCCTTGACTGGCCGGTTTTTGAACCAACTATTAATCCATAGGTTCTTGAGTCCATTGCCTTGTATACTCTATAAAGCCTTTTTTTCAAGTACCTTTCACGAAGCGGGTGCATGTCCATGTATTCTTGACGGTAGGGATCAAGTTTGTATACCGGCTTTGAAGCTGAAAGACTCGCGCCTAGTACGTGGAATAACCCGCCTGCAATCACTATATGTGCATCAACGAGTTTTTCCGCCAGCGTTATAGCAGAGTACTCACATCCGAGAACTTGTCCTATGAACATCTCCTTATAGGCGGGGCGTGGTACGTATACACCAAAACCCTGGTGTTCCAACATTTTCTTAACCTGTTCAATAAGATTCGCGTGTTGTATAACCGCTGTTAGAGATACCTTTTTGAACCCTTGCTGAGCTAGTTCGTTCGAAAGTTTAGAAACAACGGTTTCGTTTATTCTAGCTTTGCTGTATGCCGGTATAAATGCTACTTTAGACAAGATTTTATCAAGATCTTTCTGATATCCTAGGCTTCGAGGGTACTCGTTATGGCCGAGATGAATTATTAGATCTGGGTTTACAGAGTTAATAACTTCAAGGTGAAGGTCGCAAGCACCATATAGTGATGCAGCATCAATGTATACTTTTGCACTGGAATTAAGGCCCTTCAAGCACCCGACTATGCTTGGCATGAAGGGTTTGAGCCCGTCTGGTCCTTGGATTAAAATCCTCCGTGAGGCTTTGATTTTTTCTTCGATAGGCTTGAAATCGATCTCGTATGGAATATCGTCGCATGGCATTGAGTGTGTTCGGCCCTCGTTCATGCCGTCATTAGCCCCCTTTGTTCGGGTCGGTCCTGCGCGGGGTCGTCATAAACCCGGGATTTCAATGAAAGCCCCGGGTCTAACGCCCTTCCGAGCCTCGTCATCCCCTTATCAACGTTATAAATCAGCCTCCTAGAATTTTTGTTTAAGGCTTATCTCCATATGATGCTTGTTTTTGAAGACTTTTAGATAACCCTTGATGATAGATTTGCTGTGGGCGTGCAGAAGTTTAGAGAGGAGAATCGTTATGGCAGACATAGGGACTATACTGATATCTTATTTTGAAGATTGGGGTCTCCTAGGCATATTTGTGATCTCTCTTCTAAGCAATGTTGTACCGTATATGACTGTACCCTATTTGGTATTCATAGCGCTATATTCTGCTACTAATGTTAGCGTCTATGCGAAGATAGCGGCAGCGCTACTGGGGGGCGTAGGCGCTGGGCTGGGGAAGACGATAACTTTTAGTATAATATATAGCGGACGCAAACTGTTATCTGATGAGAAAAGAAAACAACTTTCTGATCTGGTGGAACTCTTCAGAAGGGGCATTTTCATAACACTCTTTATATTTGCTGCAAGTCCCTTGCCGGATGACCTATTCTATGTTCCACTAGCCATAGCTGGCTACAGTATTTTTCGTTTCTTTGTAGCGGTTGCTTTGGGCAAGACGGTTATCACTGCACTTGCAGTCGCGTTTGGTAGCTCGGTTAGCTATTTGACTGGTGAGAGCTCGGTTTCGCCTAGTTTGATGGCGTTGACTTTCATGTTAACATTAGCCGCCACGTATGTTATCATCAAAATAAATTGGAATAAAGTTATGGAGTTATATGATAAAAATAAGCTTTTAGTTCTTCCAGAAATAATTATGCAAGGCCTAGTGATCGTTTTACCGTTCCTAATCCCCCTCTACAGGGAATACCAGAAGTTAGTCTCTAAACATTACTAACTTTTCATCGTTTACTAGCGCTGTACCTATAATGTAGAACGCGACGGCGAATGCTCCCATTACGAGTATATGCAACAATGAACGCATTGTTTCCCCCAGTATGTAATAATGGATAACAAGCACTGCGTGTGTTAAGGGTATAGACTCGAAGATCGCCCTCGAAGTTAGTGAAAGCGAAGTTATGTCAACAACCAAGGCTGTAAAGTAGATGCTCATAGCTATCAACGTCATAACCAAAGCCATTCCCTGCGCAGCACGGACACTACCGGCCCTAATAGCAATGGGTAAAGCCATACTCGCGGTTAGTATAACCAATAATAAGCTCGTCACAACGTGTACTATGACCAGACCTGGTGTAAACACTAACCCCGCACTATAAGTTAGGTAAAAGTAGATCATCACACCGGCAAAGTCGCCAAAAGCAACTATCAAACCCACTATAACAGAGGAAAGTAGCTTTCCAGCGACTAGGGTTCTTCGAGGTATAGGTGTAGCAAGGAGAGATTCTATGGTTCGCCGCTCTTTCTCACCCATAAAACTATCTATCATATAGAAGATGGCTGGATTTGCCACGAAAAATAAAGCAAATTCTAATAGTCTAGCCGATGAGGCTACGCCTACTTCTTTACTTGTTGCAGCTTGTCCCCCGGGTTTATGAGAAGCCGAGTATATTGCTATAGGGTTAAGTAGACTGTAAGGATCCACTTGTATACCAGCTATCGATGAAAGGTTTTCTACACGCTGGATGATCATTTGATACTCCATACTTGATAAGACCATACGTGCTATCTGTGCTGCTCGTTCCGCGGCAGGCGAACCTAATAATACGCTAACATAAACACGGGCAGTTCCATCCAGCCTAGTCATATTCTGGGAGAAACCTACGGGGAAAATTATCGCGACTTGGACACCACTCAGGTTTGAATCGTTAGTCATAACTATGGTGTATGAAAGCGAATATTTGTTTAATTCATCTATATATTGTTGGTAGAAACTATCCGCGAACGAGATAGTTTCATTATTTGGATCTTCTACAATAACATGTATCACGATGGTTTCTTGGCTTACAGCCGCACCAGTGATGAGGGCTAGAAGAGGTAAACCTACCAAAGGCATAAAAAGTGTGGCAACCAATGTACGCCTATCTCTTAGAAGATCAATAATTTCTTTCCATAGAACAACACGTAAAAGGGACGGCATTATGTAGCACCCACTGCTTTTAGGAAAGCCTCTTCCAAGTTGGCTACAGAGAAGGATCTTTTAACCTGTTCCGTGCTTCCCTCAGCTACTATAGTTCCGTTGTTTATAAAGGACACATGGGTAGCAATGTTCTCTATTTCTAGAATATTGTGTCCCGAGAGAAGTATCGTGGTTCCGTTCTTCACCGCCTCCTTTAGGATTTGTCTTAGTTTATGAGATGAAACTACGTCTACACCACTAGTAGGTTCGTCGAGTACTGCAAGTTTGGGTTTACACATGAGCGTCCTAGCAAGTAAAAGGCGTCGCTTCATACCTTTACTATAGGTTCCTGTCTTTTCATAGATTGCGTCGCCTAGGTTTGAAAGCTTTATGCCGAGTTCAACCATTTTTTCTGCAGTTTCCCTAATCCCTCCACTGTAGATCAGTGCGTAATAGAACAGGTTTTCATATCCTGTAAGCCTTTCATAGGGTTGCGCGTCTTCGGGAAGGTACGATATAAGCTTGTTAACAATTGACCGTTGTTCGGGCATCTTATAGCCTAAAACCATGACTTTACCACTTTCGTATGAATATATTCCAAGTATTGTCCTGAGAAGCGTGGTCTTGCCGGCACCGTTGGGACCCAGTACTGCATGTATGGAACCCCTTTCCACGGTGAGGTTAATATTATGGAGTATTGGCTTTTTGCCTATCTTTTTTGTCAAATTGCGAACCTCAACTATTATTTCACCCATCGCGCACCCCTTATTCTTGTCTTACCGAACCATGAGAACATATTGCTGTATAACTTGTTTAGAAACATATTTGTATACTCGTCCATTTATCATTATGTTAGCTATAAACAAACATGTAATAAAAGAGCCAGGCCTAAGACTGGTCTACACCATGTAATAGCCTATACAAGTAAACTATGGTGATATAACAAGGGGTGTTTTGTATGCCCGGCCCCACAACTCTAGAAGAATTCATAGCAGAATATGGGGAACGGGGGGCTCTCGTTCTCAGAGCTATTCTTGAGGAGTATATGAGTCCGAAGGGCCGGGCTGCGTTAGGGGATTTTAGTTTCCAGGGGCTAAAGCGGCGGATTAATTCATACGGGGTACGCTATAATCCTGCCCCGCTGCTCCGCGTGCTTGAAAGGAATATTGGCGTTATAGAGACAACGTATAGAAGCACCAGTCAGAGATGGTGGCGTGTTTTAAACGTTGAAGCGATTCGTTCCATTATAGGCGGCAGCAAAGAAGAGGATCCCAGTGTTAGGTTGCTTAAAATACAGTTTTACTCTCTAGAGCCGTATAACCTCTTAGAGAAATTGAAGCGTATGGCCGATAAATCTACGAAACCTACAAAGAGAGAAAGGCTATGGTTCAGAGAATTCGTATTTGACATTCTTCCTAGGATAACCCGTTTCCTCGAATCTTCCGAAGATTATGAAGAGTTCCTCTTCACGGAGATCGAACTAGCCCGTATGATTTTCGAACTGGCAGAAAAAGTTTCTCTCAGCCTAGGTGGCAAGAGAGATTCAGAAGGTTATAGTAACACCCTTCGAGGCGAGGTGTTCGAGCCTCTTAGAAATGAACTCTAAAGCCATACCAAGAACTTTCTCGTTATCATAGTTTTCTATGATTTTTCTTAGCGTGATACTATCCAAACTCCGAAGCCGGCTAACTTTGCTAACCAGTAATGGCAACGCTCTTGTTATGTTGTCGACTATTGTTATATTAGCAGTTCTGGCGGTTCTTGAGAGCGGGTTTAGGTCAACAGTTATTACATTCTTTCCCGCCCGCCGCAAGGCTTCGGTACGATCTCCGTCTTCTAGGGGTACAAAGACAGTGTCGGCTACGTATATCCCCTTTTTGCTTACGATTCTACGTTTACTTTCCAATCCCGCTAACTCAACCCTCTCATCGTAAACGCCTAGGATCATCGTCGCACCATGCTTACGTAGCCAGTTATAAATAGCTACTTCGCGTTCTCTAGTACGGTAAAACAAGTTAACTTCTAATGGGGCTCCAAGTTCCTTTGAAAGCGCTACAAGATGCTCGGGGACAAGAGCAGCAGTATTTCCATTTACACTTACAACGGGCTTTTTAGAGATTAAAAGGAGCGCGGCTGCAGCTTCTATAGCGACTTCCGCGAAAACCTGCGTTTTTTCTCCTATTAGGTAGTCGAACGCCTCTCCTCTACCATGTGCGAGTAAACCTTGCAGGGCTACTATTCCTTTTTTATAGCCATCGATTATTTTCTCTCGTTCCACCAATGAATGGTATCGAGGATGGCTCCTAGGGATCTCCACCAGACGTCACCGATAGGAAAATAGTGTGGGCGGCTTATATGATATTTCTAGCACCCTAGGTTCGAAGCCCATCTCGGCTAGGAGCCTTACGATTCTCCGTAGATGAATATTTTGTGTGAAGATCATCATAACCGCCTTTTTAGCATAAACACCTACAACACCTTCCCAGGATTTAACCTTCTGGATAAGATCATTGAAGCGATGGAGCCCCGCAGCTAATGAAAACTCATGGCTATAACGAAGAAAATTCTGGTAGTTGGGATGTTTTTGAAGGACCTCCAAAAAACGTGTGGCTAAAATAGAAGCGTCCTTGTCGTAACTAGCTAATAGTTCAGTAGTATGCTGACCCTCACGCTCTATGGCAACTACCGAGGTTCCCATCGGAACAGGTATGGATATTGTTTCACCGTTCCGGGGAGAGCCAGGCTTCGTCCTGAGTACTATGGAGTATCCTTTTGTTATTGCCAAAACATCTCCGAGACCACTCTTGTGTTGCACCTCTATAGCGTGCGCGTGCTCGAAACCTTCTTCAAAGGGTATTTTGCATTCATACGAGAAGACCATAGAGGCGGCTATCAGTGTTGATGCGCTTACTGCATATCCCTTCCCAGGTGGCAACGGGTTAAATACATAGAAATCGGTCAAAGGTATGTAACAACCGTGCTTTTCTTCAAAGCGTTTAGCTAGATTTACAACCAGTTCTATTGAACCTGCATCTTTACCGATGATTGGAGGAGCCTTATATTTGCAGACACGTGTGGGGGGATCCAATAAGACACCGATTCCCTTTGAACCAGTCAAATAAACATCGTTGGTGTAATAGGGTTTCCATATCGAAGTTACATGGTGGGGCGCTGATGCACAGTAAGAGGGATAGGGCGGTTTCATGTCATGCGCACCATTTTACGGTTTATTACACGCTACTGTATAACCAGCGTGAGGGGCGGGGTCGGCGGCATTGTTCTCTTATGAGATGACATCTTGTGCCGTTCTAATACCGCCTTTACCTCTTCCAACCTGAGTTCTGGGACCATTTCAAGGATTTTTTCTGGCAGCATTCCTTTGTCGAAGTAGAGGTGTAGTATGACGTCTATTTTCTCGTATGTCAAGCCAAGTTCTCCTTCAGCACTGTGTCCCGGTATTAGCCTTGGTGAACTCGGTTTCCTTGCTATTTTAGTTGGCACACCAAGCTTCTCGGCAAGAGCACGGACTTGGGTTTTGTACAAGATTCCGATAGGGAGTATGTCAACCGCCCCATCCCCGTATTTTGTGAAATATCCTATGAGTATCTCGCTTCTATCTCCTGTTCCAACCACGAGTTTGTTATATTTGTTCGCATAATAGTAGAGAAGAGACATCCTTATGCGGGCCCGCAGATTCCCGATCGCCATAGTGTCACTTTCATTATAGACAGGAATAGAGGATAGGTATACATCCACGATAGGAGAGATCTCTATTAAATGAGGTTTTACACCGAACATTTCTGAAAGTTCCCTAGCGTCTTTGACGTCTTCGACTGGTGTGACACGTTGATCGGGCATTATGAGAGTATGAACCTTCTCAGGGCCGATCGCTTTAACAGTTAAAGCATATGTTAGAGCCGAATCAACGCCTCCGCTTAATCCTATGACTGCTCCGTTAGCCTTGGCCTCTGTTATCTTTGAACGTATAAACTCGGTTATACCTTGCTCGACCTTATTCCAGTCGACGTTTAGAACCTCGTTTAGTATATCCTTTAGCGACATTCCTACCCCCTCCCTTCAACCCAGTTTTTAACCATTATCTTGCCAATAAATCCCTAACCTCGTCAAGTATTAGACGTGCTACTATTTCTTTTCTTGTCTTTGGAACGGCTTTCCATTCACCGTCGGGTTTAACTATGATTACCTGGTTGTATTGCGCCGCGAAGCCTATGCCAGGTTTACTTATGTCGTTGGCGATGGCAAGGTCGGCACCATATTTTTCTATCTTTTCTCTTGCCTTCCGGACAAGTTCTTCTTCTGTAAGCCCTACCTCAGCGACGAAAATTACCTGTAATCGTGGTCTCTTAGCAAATGATGAGACTGTTTTTGAAGTTGGTTTAAGATGGATAATCAGTTCTGAACCGCTGGGGAGTTTTTCGGATACTTTACTCTCCGGGCGGAAGTCGACCGGTGAGGCGGCAGCTATAAGCGCATCATATTTCTCTCTGGATGTTTGTTTTCTTATAATTGTTGCCATTTCTTCTGTGGTCTCTACGCTTTTGACTGTGGTTATAAACGCTGGAATTTCAACCTCAGTATGCCCCGTGATAAGCGAGACTTGGGCCCCCCTTGCAGCGGCTTCTGCAGCTATTTCGATGCCCATCCTGCCGCTTCCAGGATTGGAGATAAATCTCACCGCGTCTATGTATTCACGCGTCGCTCCCGCCGTTACTAGTAGCTTATACCCGGCTAGATCATTGCCTCGTAGTATCTTCGCAGTTGCCCAACGGACAATATCATTTGGTGAAGGCATTTTTAGGGCATTGCCTATTTTGACGGGTTCCAAGACGTTTATCCCGAGTTCTATTAAGCCCTTCACTATCTTCTGGGCTTGTATAGTTTGGTACATGTTAAGATGCATTGCGGGAACAAGTAATAGTGGTTTTTTGTAACCCATCAAAGATATTGCTGTTAGTGCTACTCCGCCTTCTGCAGTACCGTTTAGTATCTTTGACATAGTTGATAACGTTGCTGGGGCGATTATCATAGCGTCACATTTACGAGCTAGAGTTATGTGTTCTGTTCTACCCGTTATGTCAACTATTGGTTCTTCCCCGGTTGCCCAGTAAAACATCTGTGGCGATACCATGTTTGAGGCTGAACGACTCATTACAACATGTACCGATGCGCCACGTCTTATGAGTCCTCTTGCCACGTCCAAACTACGATATATAGCTACGCTACCGGTTACACCGAGAATCACGCATTTTCCTTCTAATTCGTTGCTAATTTCCATCTTTATGTCGTGGGCTGGATGATATTGTTCCACTTTTCTCACCTAGTCCCATCAGCCCCTTGATTCCACCGTATTCCTTGTTCGATTATTAACAAATAATATCAATGTAGCATTCCATAATGAAATCTATGTTCTGGGGATGCGGGGATCGGTGAATCGACGTTGCTGGGCATGGAGAGCGTCATTGTCAGAGAGGTGCGGATCAGCGAGCTTGAAACCGTGAAATCCATAAATGAGAAAGTGTTGCCAGAAAATTATCCGCTCTCATTCTACTATTCTATTGCCATGGAGTGGGGAGATATCTTCCTTGTAGCAGAGGTTGACGGAAGGATAGTCGGCTACATGATGAACAGGATTGAAAATCATTTTTCGGTGAAATCGTTTAGGCCGGGGATAGTGCGTAAAGGACACATACTCTCTATAGCCGTTTTACCAGAATTTCAGGGTAAAGGGATAGGCAGTCGGTTATTGGCAGAGGGGTTGAAAAGAATGCGAAAGCTCCATCATGTTGACAATGTATATCTAGAGGTAAGGGTTTCTAACATTATGGCAATCAATTTCTATAAAAAATTTGGTTTTGAAATAAAAACGGTTATCCCTCATTACTACCGTGATGGGGAAGATGCTTATTTAATGGAAATAGTTTTCACGCAAGATTAGTCTTTGTAGCCTATACTGCTCTTGTACTCAGCATAGAGTTTTTCGATCTGGCTTACCCAGCGCGGTAGTCCCTCCGGTTTATCAGGGTAAATGGAGTAAAGCTCCTTAACCTTCTTCATGTAAGTCCTCACGGTTGATAGCTTCAATAGGAGTGTAGGACGCGACATCATGCTGAGAGCTGTCTTCAGCATCTGAAGCTTACTCATGTCAACCTTTAACTCGCCAGTTACACTAGTTTCATACATTTCCGTTTCTCTCATTAGTCCTTTAGAAAGTCCAAGTTCAATGTCGTCATTGCTGGTAACCTGAAGGAACATCCTGAAAATGTCAAGAGAAGCCTGTTTCGCACCTAGTGTACGCATGTACCCGAGATTTGCATTCCAGAGATCAGTTGCAGTAAAGCTATCTTTCTCCAATGCTTCATCTATGGCTTTTGCGGCTTGTAATGCAGCGAACATCGCATACCCCATGCCGCCACCGTGGATGGGGTTTACGGTATAAGCGTTATCTCCTATCCCTATGAAGTTATGCCATACCAAAGTATTTGCCGGTCTCCTAGTTGGTACGAGTGAACCGGCAGCGTTAAGCACGCGTTTGTGTCTTAGCTCGGGGCGTTTCAGAAGTTTTTCTCTATAGATTTTGTTTGGCATATCGTATCCACGTC
>WAOQ01000014.1 GCA_015521205.1 Desulfurococcales archaeon | reverse complement strand
GTATACGATAACGGCGTGGTAATACCTGGGGACCAGTTAAAACTAGACATCGACTCTCTACTCAAGGATATAACGCTGGCGATCAGGACAGCGCTAGAACTAGGCTCCGAGGTAGCATATCCAGCACCAGAAATACTAGAACTCTCAATAACGAAAGCGTTCAGAAGAGCCCTAATGCTAGCCGCCGAAACAGGCTTCGTGACACCAGAAACCGCCGAGCAAGTCTTCAGTGTCGCGATATCCCGTGCAATGGCACTAGCAACCGCCCTCGGAGATACCGCGAAAGAATTAGGTGTCGATGTGGCGGCAATAGCGCCTGCAGCGGCTCCGGCTGCTGAGGAGGCTAAGGAGGAGAAGCCTGCGGAGGAAGAGGAAGAAGAGGAGGAAGAGGAGCTGACCGAGGAGGATCTTGCCGCCGGCCTCGGCGCCCTCTTCGGCTAGACAATCTTTTTAATCCTCCATCGGGGGCTAAACCCAGACACTCGATGCCGTGTCCGTGTATAGGAATGGCGTTTGGAGGTGTAGTGAGGAATGGAGTACATCTATGCGGCCTTAATACTGCACCAGGCTAATAAGGAGATAACCGAGGAGAACATCAAGAAGATACTCGAAGCCGCCGGAATAGCGGTGGACGAAGTCAAAGTAAAAGCCCTGGTAGCAGGGATAGAATCAGTCGATATAGATGAAGTAATAAAGAATGCTACAGCGGCTCCCGTAGCGGCTGTACCCGCTGCCGCAGCGGCTCCGGCTGCTGAGGAGGCTAAGGAGGAGAAGCCTGCGGAGGAAGAGGAAGAAGAGGAGGAAGAGGAGCTGACCGAGGAGGATCTTGCCGCCGGCCTCGGCGCCCTCTTCGGCTAACCATCCCCCACTCCTCTATTCCCATGGAGACTCCACCCTTATCCCCAGCCACACAAACATTCCATCATCATAGTCATCTTTACAAACAGTCCCTTTCCCGGAGATAAAGGGTAAGTGTTTTTCTACCATGGCATCATTTACAGTAATTTACCTAGCATTGTACAATGGTGACCAGGTGAATATTGGTGGGAGGCTCAACTAGCAACGTGGATCCTAGTGAGTACAGGCTAAGGTTCTTCCATGAGAACGGTTTTCAGCGGAAAAAATGTAAGGTGGGCGGCGAGTATTTCTGGACGCTTAACCCAGATTTTGACACATGCCAGGATGCCCCATGCGTGGAATACTGGTTTGACGAGATCAAGGTTAAAGCGCCTCTTAGCGTGGAGGAGTCTCGAAGTAAGTTTATAGATTTCTTCCGGAGAAACGGTCATACACCAGTAGATCCTAGGCCTGTCGTGGCTAGATGGAGAGATGACCTATACCTGACAATAGCTTCTATTGTTGTGTTCCAGCCCCATGTAACCAGTGGATTAGTACCGCCTCCAGCCAACCCGTTAGTGATTTCGCAACCGTCTATTCGATTAGAAGATATTGACAATGTTGGACTGACGGTGGGGCGGCATCTTACAACTTTCGAGATGGCAGCTCATCACGCGTTCAATTACCCTGATAGCCCTGTGTACTGGAAAGAGGAAACCGTTGAATATGCCTTTCGCTTCTTCACCGAAGAGATAGGAATACCCCCGGAACTAATAGTATTCAAGGAATCGTGGTGGGAGGGAGGAGGGAACGCCGGCCCCAGCTTCGAGGTAGCTGTAGGCGGCCTAGAACTGGCGACGCTTGTATTCATGAAGTACAGGGTAACAGAGGATGGATACCAGGAAATACCACTCAAGATAGTAGATACGGGCTATGGAATAGAGCGTATAGCATGGTTCACCCAGAAAACACCGACAGCATTCCATGCCATATACCAAGGAATATACGATGAATTCCGCCGAAAACTTGACATCGAAGAACCACCCCGCGAACTGCTCTGGACGGCTTTCCGGGCTGCTGGCAGACTAGACCCAGAAGATCCGGGAAGTGTCAAAGCATACTATGAAAGACTAGCACGAGAATCGGGATTACCAAGGGAAGAGACTAGGATAGTAATGGAACGCGAAACATCGCTCTATGCATTGTTAGACCATACAAAAACGATAGCCATGATGCTCGGAGACGGTATAGTGCCTAGCAATACAGGCGAAGGTTATCTTGCAAGACTGGTAATAAGACGCGCCATGAGGCATCTTCTTAGGTTAGGATCCGACATATCTCTTGCCGAACTAGTACAGCTACAGATAAACAGGTGGGCTAGAAGCTTCCCACAGCTAACCAGGAATAGCGGCTACATAATCGATGCCGTCCAAGTCGAAGAAGAAAAGTATAAAGAAACCTTAGCTAGAGGAGAGAAAATAGTCTTGAAGACTCTTAAAAAGAAGAAATCACTAACACTGGACGATCTAATAGTCCTATACGATAGCCATGGACTACCGCCTGAAATAGTTGCTGAGGCAGCTTCCAAGGAAGGCTTCAAAGTCGAGATCCCCCATAATTTCTACTCTATAGTGGCTTCCAAACATCAACAGCCCGCCAGAATAGCCAGACGCGATCACGACGTGGCAAAGCTGCCAGGGCACATCGTCGATTGGGCTAACAAGTTCCCCGCCACAAAGAGGATATTCCATGAAAACCCATACACAAAAAACTTCAGAGGAAGAGTGCTCGGCGCTAGAGAAGGTTATCTAGTGCTAGACGCTACAGCATTCTATCCCCTTGGAGGAGGCCAATACTATGACACAGGTATTATACGGGTAAACGGGGAGGATGTAAGGGTTAAAGAAGTATACAAAACAGATCTAGGTGTCGTTGTGCACGTACTCGAAGAAAACAAGGACATAAAATCAGGGACTATCGTGGAAGGTGAGATAGATTGGGAACGACGGTATAAGATGATGCGTCATCACACTGCAACCCACGTCATCCTAGGAGCAGCACGTCGCGTCCTAGGCGAGCATGTATGGCAAGCTGGTGCGGAGAAAACAGTAGAAAAAGGAAGATTAGACATAACGCATCATAGAAGCCTGTCAAAGGAGAAGATAGAGGAGATAGAGCAGCTTGCCAACAAGGTCGTGGACCAGCGTAGGAAAGTTTCGTTTAAGGTACTTGAGAGGAATGACGCAGAAAGCTTATATGGCTTCAAAATATACCAGGGCGGCGTTCCTAAGACCAAGGAGATACGCATAGTGGAGATAGAAGATTGGGATGCCCAAGCTTGTTTCGGTACACACTTGACAAACACGGGTGAAATAGGTGCGATAAAGATTATATCAGCGGGAAAGTTGGCAGACGGAGTGATAAGACTAGAATATGTTGCGGGGACAAGGGTGTACGAGGAGGCTAAACGCCTAGCAGGCATACTAGAAAGCGCCGCCGAAAAAGCGTCTTCACAGCCAGATGAACTGCCAAAACGCGTGGAAAACCTAGTCTCTGACAATCTGAGACTACGCCGCACACTAGCCGAGTACAGAAAGATATACGTGGAAAGCTTATTCAAGATTGCCAGGAAAATAGGTCAACTACGACTTATAGTTTTCCAGGCGCTAGAAGAGGAGACAAAGGATATACAAGACATACTAAGGAGACTTACATCCACACCATACACGGTTGCCGTAGCACTAAGCAAGGCAGGAGACAAGGCAATGCTATTTGTGGCGCTGGACAAGCAGGCGTCAACCATCGTTACCGCCTCAGAAATAGTAAAATCCCTATCATCAAAGCTTGGCGGGAAAGGAGGCGGAAGCAAGACATTCGCCACGTTGAGAGTCCCGGTAACCGTGGGTGTGGACGAAATATGGGAACTAATGGAAAAAGGATTATCAGGAAATGCAGGTTAAAACTCACTGCACCACTATACTATCTCCTAGTAACCCAGGGATACCCACGCAAACAATCCCTGGACCTCATATTCTCCCATCCCAGCATACTCGAATCCTCTATATGCAAGAACCTAGCTAACAGATGCATACACCCTGCCCACCTCAACGTTAAAATACGAGGAAAACGGGTGCAACCCGAAACCGTTACCAAACTAGCAATAGACCTGCTTAACGTCACAGCCACGATCTACGCCGCAACTAGAAACGAACCAGTATTCAAGTGTACAGATGGCGTTGTCAGAGATATACTCTCGTCCAAACAAGCCGTTAGAACACTCCAAACACAAATGGAAGAATCAACTGAAATCTTACGCCTCCTAAGAAAACCATATCCGAACCTTCAAAGGATCGTTTTAGTCATAGACAGTCAGATACCTTGGAGTAAGCAAATCGCGTTAAAATCATTAGAAGCGCTTAAGCAGGAATCATGGGAATTCGAGGTAGCCGTTTCAAGGAGTGCTGATAGAAGCCTCATAGAGCTTTCAAAGAAGGGATTCGTCATAGCGACTAGCGACATAGTTGTACTCCAAAACATTGATAGGTTCACTGACATTCCCTCCGAGTTATCACGAACGAACATCATAAAGATGGAACCCGTAGACCTAGAGACCATAATCGCCGAGGGACTGGATGAAACAATTAATAAAGCGAAAAACCCATCCATTACACTCGGCTGCAAATAGCAGCGCGGGCCCGTGGCCTAGCCAGGATAGGGCGCCGGCCTTCTAAGCCCGTGGGAAGCCCGGCTAGCCTGCGCGGATGCGGGGGAGATGCCGGTGATCCGGGGTTCAAATCCCCGCGGGCCCGCCATAATCTCCCCTTTTACTTCTACGTTAGATGTTGTAGTGAACCCTCGTTTCACCTTGCTCGCTTCTCGACTGCAACGCCTCCTTAAGAGCTACGATGATCGGGTTGAGCGTGCCTTCCTTGAGGTTCTGCCTTATAATGTTCCCCATTTCTGATGTATGCTTAATATCAAGGCTAACCATAGTCTTATAGGCCTTTAACGTTTCTTCCCAAACCTCAACTAGGGCTTCACGCGGTATCTGGCTTACAATAAAGGGATCTTGAAGCCAATTGTCAAACGCTTTGAGAGTACGCACGAGCCCGTTGAAGAGTGTCCTAATAGCTAAAACGAGCTCGAGTCTGTCACTGCTCTTGACACGTCCCTCGTTTTCAATGATGTTTCGTAGCATAACCTCCTGAACTTTTACCCAACGCTCCAGGTTAGCAACGAGTTCCTCGACCAGCCTAGGGTCTAGCGGTGGACTCGACACCTGTTATACACCTCTGGAGGCCATTTAGCCTCATCCGAGCACTCCGCCTCCCGGGAGAATAGTGGATCATAGAGCTTTTAACCACTTTTAACAAGCTCCCGTAACTCGACAGGTATCTTATCGCCATATTTTTCAAGGAACATTTGAACCGGTTTCTTGCGAAGTTTCTCTTCTACAAGCATTACAGGTATACCTCTGCTGATCGGATACCATGCCCCACAAGATCTACAAACAAGTATACCTGCTATAACCTCCCTTTTCAAGCATTCATAGCATGGGGGCTCGGCAAGCTCGTCAACCCTTGTTTTCCTATACCCGCAATATAAACTGCAGAACGGGGTCTGCGATATCTCTACCTCCTTCTCTACCCTAGCTTCTTCTATAACATAGAGTTCTAGCGGGTGGTGTTTACATTTTGGACACGCAAGCAAGTCTAACGCGCTGTAGTACATCCCGATACACCTCTTCAACCTAGAATTAGGCGTTCAACTTCACGTAGCACATTCTCAGCCTGTTTTCTTGACCGGGCTTCAACTATCACTCTAATAACAGGTTCGGTCCCGCTGGGTCTTACAAGGAACCAGTATTCATCGCCGAATACCTTTACACCATCGATGAGAACCATCTTATACCCCTCATAAGCGCGCTTAACCCTTTCCATAGCCCTATAGGCCTCCTCTCTCGACATCGGATATTTTGTTTTAATACTATAGTAGCGAGGGAGTTGGGAGAAAAGCTTTGAGGCTGGGACACGTTCTTTTGCCAACATCTCAGCGAACAACGCTGCGGCTACTGCACCGTCCCTCACATAATGAACTACTGGATAGATAAAACCACCGTTTTCTTCGAAACCCGCAATCCCGCCTTCATACATCAATTTTAAGGAAAGATACCTGCTACCCACGGGCTCCCATACCACTTCGATGCCCCGTTCGGAGAGGAACTCCTCGACGAGCATCGAGGTTGGTACACCAGTATATACTCTTTTAGGAAGTTCTGGATGTTTCTTTGCAAGATAAGCGGACATGAGTGTTGCCGATTTATCTCCCCACCAGATCTCCCCAATCTCATCGATAAAGATCGCTCGATCCCCGTCGGCGTCATGTGCAACGGCGAAAGATACGTCTAGAGCCGCCGTAGCCCGGGCAGTCTCTTTAAGGGTGAGAGTAGTGGGTTCCGGCTCCCTGCCCGGGAAATTAGGGTCGAAATGCGCGTTCAGCGTGATAACTCTTACACCAATTTTTGATAAGAGACTGGGTGTTGTCATGCCAGCGACGCTATTGGCTGCGTCTACTAGAACGGAGATCCCCGCTTCTCTTATAGAATCTACGTCGAAGAAGTTGACTAGTGAATCTATATAATCGTTGATGGGATCCGGGTATTCTATTACCTTGTCTGAGAATGATGTCGTTGACGGCGCTGTTTCCCTATCCATTATTTCCTCTATAGCTTCTTCGTCTTCCTTGCTTATCTCTATACCTTTGGAATTAAACACCTTGATACCATTATATTCTGGGGGATTATGGCTTGCCGTAACCATTATTCCTCCATCAATCCACTCATTTTTATAGACTAGGAACTGGAGACCGGGTGTTGTTATGAAACCGGCATAAAATACTTTAACCCCTGCCACGAGTAGCCCAGAGATCACCCCTCTTACTATATACTCCCCGCCTCTTCGCACATCACGCCCCACTATAACGGTGGATCCCCGTCCTAGATGGGATCCTACCGCATATCCGGCCCTAACAGCCAGCTGGGGTGTGAGCTCGCTAGGCACTACACCCCTTATACCGTCTGTTCCAAAGTATTTCCCCATAACCTAGCCCCCCATTAATTTTAGGGAATGAGGGATTTCACCCTTTTCAAAAGGTCTTCCCAGTATTTATCCCGGAGATAACCAACATTTTCCCCAGAAATGTTCCCGTACTCCGTGAACAACTCTATATTAGCATGGTCACTTACCATTTCAAAGACGGGTATGGCCAACTCTTCTCTCACCCCGGGCATCCTGACTAGAATAACCTTTGATTCGATATCCTCAAGCTTAGTGTTCCACGCAACATTTTGTGACCTTAACGTCGCATATACTGGTACGCCAGCCTCTGCAGCCGCTTCAACGATCATGTTGCTGGTCATTTCGGCGACAAGCTCGTTGTCAGCAGTTGCTCCCATTAACGATATTATAACCAGGTCGGAACTACGTACCGCTTCGAGAGCCGCTTGATCTGGGTAGACTAGCACGTTCGCAGACGGTACCTTAATACTCAGCCTATCAGATAGCTTGATACCCCCGTTTAAGGGTTCTCCCCGAAGCGCGTTAACTGTAACTATCTTCTCAGTTAGACTCCCCAATACCTCTTCGAGAAGGCTGTCATAACCTGTGGTCGCAACTGAAACACGTCCTTTGATGAATTCGGCAATATTTCTAGGTATGTTCTGAAAGGCTATCTCCCTATCCTGGGATACTATTGAGAGTACTGCAAGTACGCTTTTCACAACCTTCTCAGAGTCGGGATCAGTATACATTACATGTTCTATAAGACGGTCTATCAGAGTGCTCATAGTGTCAACAGTAGTGATGAAACCGAGGTTATCTCTTACATGGTTATATACTAGTTTCCACTTCTCCCTGAGATCCTCCACGTTCTTAAACCTGGTATATTTGAAGAAGCGGTGGTACATATCGGCAATGACCAGATCGTATTCCTGTAAGTCATACTTATAAAAGCCTGTTTTAAGCTCTGAAACGAATCCCCTAACCCATCGTGGAATCCCTTTACCAAAAATCCCCATAGGGTAGCACCATCCCTAACCCCTAATAATCATAAAATAATATCATGTTAAGCGGTTCCTTAAAAGTCAGTGCAGCCAGGCTCTAATGATGGAGGAGATGATAATCGCGATGCAAGAAGATGACGGCGAGTGCTATAGGATAGGTGTCGACGAAGCCGGTAGAGGAAGCCTTATCGGTGAAATGATCGTAGCAGCAGTAGCTGTTCCCTGCGGAAAAGCTGAGCTGCTCCCCGAAGAAGGAGTACGAGATAGCAAGCTTGTTTCTCCACGTCGTCGCGCCGAGATATATGCTATATTCTCCAGAACCTACCCCTTTGTTGTGATACCAGCCAAAACCTCTGAACTCGACGAGAATAACCTGGGAAAATTGACTGCCCTAAAAATAGCTGAAGCCTTACACGTTCTTTCCCAAAGGATCGATCCTACAAAGGTTGAAAGGATAGCAATAGACAGGTACGGGAAAAAGTGGGGTCTACCCTATCGCATCAAGAGCATGGGTTACAAGAACGCTAAAGTGATAATCCGCGAAAAAGCCGATCTCCTATACCCAGAAGTCTCTTTAGCAAGCATATTTGCCAAGCATATCCGGGACTTGAGAATAAGTATAATACGCAGGTGGACAGGCGTAAGAGGATCCGGATACCCATCTGACCCCGAAACCATGGAAAGCCTAAAAGAAATACTATCACGTCCAAACTCTCAACGCATCATAAAATATATACGGCTGTCCTGGGCTACCGCCGAGAAACTGGGGATCAAAGGAGCAGGAAAAAAGAAAGGGAAGAAAGGTAAAAACCTAACCGACTACTTCTAATTGGAGTCTCTCGGGGTTAGAGGAGAAGATGGAGGCTCATGCGACAACAACTCCGCTAACACGACTATCTTATCCCGTACTAGAAACGTACGGGGTAAACTGTATACTCTTCTATACAGCCCATGTAGAGGGCTCCTACAAAGATCCCTTGCACCCGGTCTTGCTCGACCTCCTAGTAGGGGGACAGGACGTTTGTAGAGACGAGCATGTTCGTAGCGGTAAAATGTTAGTCATAGACCAGAACAGAACCACCATAAAGAAGGGGGAATGCCATTACTATATAGGCGAGTGCCCGGGGAGAACAGTTCTAGCACACGAAGAATTGGAGGACGCCCTGAAAAAGGCAAATCTTCCCGTTATCATAGTTGCACCTGCCCCCGAGACAGGGATCGAAGAAGCTGCCATAGACGCTGTTCTAGTATTAGAAGTTATACGGGAGACCCTCTGGGATGGACAGATGATTCTAGCTTCATCTACAGCGGGTCTAAGCAGAAGATTCGATGAACTGGCCGGCGTTAATAGGGTTAGAAAATGCAGGCGCAGTCCAGCCGATATAGCATGGGAGCTAGAAATATACGATGTGATAACGCCAGTACCGTCCGGAGGACCATCCCAGTCCATTCCCTCATATAGTGGCGTGTTCATCCCTTTAACAAGAAAGTGGTATACTAAAAGACTGGTTCAATCGATGCTATTTTGGAGCCGTCCCATAAACCTTTCACATGTAGGCATCGTTAAACCTCATAGATTATTGAAACCGCTTCTTGATAAGTTATAACTGGAAAAGATTATGTAAACCGAGTCTCCAAACAGTCATTCCTATGGATACCAAGACCAAAAACCCATTATAGAGGTGGCTACTGCTCTTGGGTCTTAGCCATCTGGGTGTTAAATGGTAGAACTTATGGTTAAAAGGCCAGAGGAAAGCTACCCCCCTCTTCGTAACTCCATCTGACAGAAGATGACTAACCCAGCCTAGGGCTAGAGCATAAGCGAAACCGGGGTCTGATACTACTCCAAGAACCCCTACCACTGCAAGCGCTATAGGTATCAGGACCGTGTGGAGTAGTTTCCTATGTCCCCACATCAGATCAAAGTCTGGCAGAAGTCCGCCGGCAAGTGCACCTACGAAGTACGTCAGCCCGCAGTCTAGTTTGGATATGCAAAGGAAACCAACGGCCAGGAAGCCATGAGCTGTTTTTGAAGCCAAAGAAGCTACACCTCATCCTAACCAGTATATAACAGGTTATAGAATTGCGGCTAACGCCAATAAAACCTCCCCATTAATCCTATCGTACATGAAAAGGGGTGTGGGAATTGGAGGATATCCTGCCATTCAAAATCGAATTTCTGGCATGCGACAGTATGGGGGTAAGAGCCTTCTCGTTCACTGTAGACATGGATGGATACGTTATACATGTGGATCCGGGGGCTTCCCTGGCTCCACGTAGGTATGGCTTACCCCCCCATATATTGGAAATAGAAGAGCTGGAGAAAAGGCTTGAACTAATAAGAGATAAATTATCAGGCGCGAACAGTGTATTCATAAGTCATTATCATTTCGATCACTACTTACGAGGGGAAGATGCAGTCCTATACAAAAACAAGATACTATATGTCAAGGATCCCAGGAAAAACATAAACTTCAGCCAAAGAAAAAGGAGCTACGCATTATTCAAGTATGATAACGTGAAGGACCTAGCGGCAGAGATAAACATTGCCGACTCCTCACAATATATATTGCCAAACGGTGCTAAACTCGAGTTCTCTCCGCCAGTTTGGCATGGTGAAAAAGGGACTAAACTGGGATACGTTATCATGATGAAACTAGAATACGAAGGATATAGGCTAGTTTACACCAGCGACGTGCAAGGACCGATGGTCGAAGAAACCCTAGACATAATCACGAAATGGAAACCTCACACCCTGATAGTAGGGGGGCCGCCAGTATATCTAGCAGGGTACAAGACAAAAACAGAAAGCGTTAAGAAGGGATTGGAGAACCTAGCACTCCTTGCTTCCCAGCCACAGCTAAAAGAGATGATAATAGACCACCATTTACTCCGCAGTATAGAATACCGCGAAATGATGCCCCCGGAAAGACGTGATGGATTAAGACCGGTAACATGTGCCGAGTACTCTGGGGTTCAGCCCAACCTACTAGAGGCAAGGAGGCGTGAATTATGGGAAAAAGAATCTCAATAATATTGCTCGAATCTTCCCTCGAACTAGTACCACGGCACCTTTGGGATAAACCCTCGATAAGAGCTTCGGCTAGAAGAAAGAGAAGGCACCCATCCAAAATGCTTCTGGATAAGAGCATCCATAGACCAGATATGGCTAGAGCGAGGCTACCCAACGCGTGGAAAAGGGGCCGCCCAGATATAGTTCACAGAACCCTACTAGCGGTACTGGGAAGTCCCTTGAACCTGGACGGCGGTATAGAGGCTATTTATATGCATACCGTAGAGGACAGGGTCTTCCAGATAGACGTCAAGACGAGACTTCCAAAGAACTACAACCAGTTTGTAGGGCTAATGGAACAATTGTTAGTGTCAAAAAGGGTCCCACCTACCGGTGAAAAAAAGCTAATATGGGAACTCGATACTAGCCTCAAAGAACTAGTCGAGTCCCATAGGCCCTTTATTATACTTGAAAACTATGAGACCTGTAGACCCGTTAAAAGCGACATAGAAGGAAGGCTTTACGGGATAGGCGCTTTCCCAGCAGGACGGTTAGATCCTAGGATACTCGAGTTAGCTGATAACTGCTTGTCACTTGGACCCTACACTCTAGATGCTAGTACGACAGCATCCCACCTAACATGTTTGCTATGGAGCAAACAAATAAGATAGAAATGGTGGTAGGTAGAAGGGTTTACCTCTTTCTCCTACCAGTTCTCCTAGCGGCTATGTGACCAACCTTACGGCCAGGCGGGGTCTCCCGGGCTACAGTCGTCGGATGACTCTCGCTCTGATGTGAACCGCCACCGTGCGGGTGGCTCGCAGCGTTCATGGCTACACCTCTAACCTTAGGCCACTTATGTGCTTTTCTCTTCCATTTATGATATGCATTACCCGCCTTGAGCAAAGGCTTCTCGATTCTCCCTGCGCCAGCTGGTATGCCTATAGTTGCTCTTGCGGTGTTTAGTATAGCTTTCTGTTTACCGCTAGGAAGTTTTACTATCGTATATTTACCGGATCTCCCGACGACTATAGCGTAGGAGCCGGATTGTCTGGCAAGTTTACCGCCGTCTCCAGGCTGTATCTCTAGGTTGAACACTTGCGTACCTTCGGGTGCTTCTCCTAAGGGGAGAATATTACCGTTTTCTGGCTTCGCTCCAGGGCCTATTTGAATGCGCTGACCGACATACATACCCTCAGCCGCCGGCGTCAGAAAACTGGTTCCATTGTCCAACACTATTTTGGCTAGTGGAACATATCTGCCTGGATCATGTATAAGGTCGACAACCCTTCCCTCTACGAGCTCTTTGCTTAGTGGAGGGTACTTACCTGGACCTGGATGTATGTGCTTGGGACTTCTAAACGTCGGTGTTCCTCTACCAGCCCTTTGTTGTCTCAGCCTTTTACCCATTCTTCACACCCACCTAGTGTATTGCCCCAACATGCTCAAGGATGAGGGGTTGAGTTTGCCAGATATTAAAAGATTAGCGGAGGTCAGAGTCTCCCGCACCTACATACCCGAAGGGATAGCCCTAAGAAGGGTTCAGGCCTGCTAAGCGTCCTCATCCCTCCATATCCTACAGGTTACTACTTTTCTCCTAGATATTTCTCATGGATCATCCATTGTTTCGTTAATGCGTCATAATAGATTATGCCAGCCTCGACCAATGCGTTAAACAATCTAGCCTCTTTATCTGTAAGGTACCTTGCCAGAGTATCACGATCCTCTATATCCAATTCACGTATCTTTCCCATGAGCTCGTCTAGGAAGTCCGGGTAGACCGCTATCCTCATACCATTGTCTAGGTAGAATACGATAGCCCCTTCGCGTTCCAACCTTGCAAAGAATGAGTCGGGGTTCCTTAATTGTCCCCTGATGTCTTCTTCGAAGGTAACACCGTTTTCTCTCAAAAGGTCTATAGCCGTGACACGCCCACCCCGGGGTTCCATTCTGCCCCTCTCACGTTGTCCCATCCACCTACCCCGTTCTTGCCTAGAGCGAGCTTCCCGTTGGGGATAAGGTTGTTGGGGCCTGGACTGTGGTTGTTGCCTTATCTGTTGCAGCGATTCTCGAATCTCCTCGAGAACCTCTTGCAAAGCTGAAAGCTGGGCCGCGACCCGGTCTATTTTACCAGTATAAGGATTTAAC